>JBCBWG010000179.1:0-6958 GCA_039817205.1 Pseudomonadota bacterium | reverse complement strand
CCGAAGGCGTGATCAGCCACGTTCTGACCATGGGCGCTGATGTGTTCCGAGGATATGGCGAAGGCGGCGCCGACTATCTCAAGGCTTTGCTTATCGGCTACCCCGAAGAGCCACCGGAGGGCGTCGAGGTCGCTGACGGCCTCTATTACAACAAGAACTATCCAGGCAAGCAGATTGCCATGGCGCAACCGCTGTATGAAGACTCGGTCGAATATACGGATGGGTCGCCGCAGACGGTGGAACAGTACTCAAAAGATGTGGCTGCGTTCCTAATGTGGACAGCAGATCCTCACCTCAATGCACGGAAGCAGACGGGCTGGATCGCCCTACTCTACCTGCTGATCACGACCGCGCTTCTGTTCGTCGCTAAGCAGCGCATCTGGGCAGGCGTGAAAAAGAAGAAAGCCTAGTCAAAACCACCAACTCATGATGTTGAACGGCGGGCCTTCGGGTCCGCCGTTTTGCGTTTCGGTCCTTGCCGTGACCTATGCGACAAGTTCCGCCCGCAGCCGCACAAGAGGCTTCGACATGCCGAAAACGATCCACGCTTTCTACTCGGCCCACTCAGCCTTCGCTTACATCGGCGCCCGGGAGCTAAAGCGGATCGCAAGCGCCGCTGACGCGCAGATCGTCCATCGGCCCTTCGACCTGCGCACCCTGATGGAAGAGATCGGCGGCGCGGTTGGCAACCAAAGCGCAGCAAAGAGGTCGTATTACTTCGGTCGCCAGATCGAGCGATGGGCTGAGTACCACGGCGTGCCGATCCTCGACCATGTGCCGGAAACTCACCACCTCAGCTATGATCTCGCGAACCGGTTGATCATCGCAGCCAGTCAAACCCTGGAACCCGACCTCACCGACGCTCTCGCCCATGCCATCATGGAAGCGCACTGGCGGGACGGCGCAGACCTCTCCAACAGCGAGAACCTTGTCGCGATATCGAAAGCTGCGAACTGCGACGGGGCGGCTCTCCTGGCCGAAGCCGAGACGGCACCCGTCATCGCAGCCCACACGGCAAACACGGCCGAGGCTCTGTCACGGCCCATGCTCGGCTCGCCCACCTATGTCGTCGATGGTGACATGTTCTACGGACAGGACACCCTGCCCCTTGTAAAACGCGCACTTGCAAAACCGTTCGCCGACACATGGGATAGCTGAGAGTTTAGGACGGCTGGACGTCCTTCGACCCGGCGAGCCCATGCCCGACCTGCACCGACCTCACACGACGCAATCGACACACCTGACACGGCTCCCGTTCTTTTACGGGTGGGTCATTCTTGGTTGCGTCTGCGCGGCGGGGTTTGCCCGCCAGGGCCCAGCCGTTGCCACGCTTTCGGTCTTCATCGAACCGATGACCGGCGAGCTTGGTTGGTCCAGAACGGCCATTTCCGGTGCTGTTTCCCTCGGCGGAATCCTCGCTGCGATCCTGTCACCGATGCTCGGGCCACTTCTTGACCGGCACGGCGCGCGGGTCATGCTGGTCGCCGCCGTTTTGGCTTCGGGTCTTTCGGTCATGGCCATCAGCCAGGTTGAGACGCTGCTGCTCTTTTACGTCTGTTTCGTCGTCGGCCGCATGTGTTTCGCTGGGCCGTTCGACCTTGGCATCTACGGCGCGATCAATTCTTGGTTCGTCATGCGCCGCCCCATGGCAACGGCAATTGCAACCACCGCGCAAATGATTGGTCTCACTGCCATGCCGCTGATCGCAACCGCCGCCACCACGTGGTCGGGCGATGATTGGCGCATGGGCTGGATCGCGGTCGGCACGACGGTCCTAGTCGTCGGCCTGCTGCCGAACCTCTTACTTATGGTGCGGAGCCCCGAAGACGTTGGGCTTCAACCGGACGGACGAAACTTGGGCGACCCCTCGACCGAAGCAGACACAAAACATCTGACGGCCTCCGTCAAAGAACCGGACTTCACACGGGCCGAAGCGTTGCGGCGCCCGGCCTTCTGGTTGCTATCCCTCTTCACGTTGCTGGTCTTCCCCGTTCAAGCCGGCGTTTCGCTTCACCAAGCACCACACCTCATAGAGAGCGGCATCGACCCAACGATCGCCGCCACGGTTGTCAGCACGTTTTCCGTGCTCTCGGCCATTTCAGGTCTGCTGTTCGGCGCGGTGGCCCGGCGGCTGTCCGTCCGTGTGTTGTTGGTCATCGTTGGCCTCTCGCTTGGGGCGAGTGCTCTCATGATGATCGGAGTTACGACAGCCCTTTGGGCCTATGCTGCAGCAGCTGTCTTCGGCGTCGGCATTGGTGGGCTTCTGACAATGTTGCCAATCGCCTGGGCCGACTTTTTCGGTCGCCGAAGCTTCGGCGCCATTCGCGGGATCGCACTCACCGTTCAAGTGGTGGCCCAGGCGGCGGGCCCAATTCTGTCGGGGTATCTGCGAGATCTGACCGGCGACTACACAATGTCACTCGCAACGCTTGGTGCGCTTGGCCTCGCAAGTGCCGGAATTGCGCTCTTCGCACGTCCACCCGAACGTCCAAACCGAGCTGAACTGCCGAAATTCGCTCCTCAGTCGAAAGACTCATCCGAAGAGAATTGATATTAGAATTTCTCGCGCAACAAACCGAAACAGTTCGCTGCAATGGAAACACTTCGATTTCGAAAAGCGAACAATATCCACATGTTTCTCGGAAAATAGCAAAGAGAGGGATCGGCGAAATCGTGACCGAACATGAACTTCAGCTCAACATCACAAACCATTGAAGTTATGCGAATTTTGCATGCCCGGCCCGCAGTTGCATCGACAGGATTGACCGACAACTGAGCCCGTGGTGAATGCGCGCCGCCAGAGCGGAACCTTCCGTCAACCGGCGCTGCAGAACGTGTTCTGGTGTTTTGCGGCAGGCGCTGTTTGGGAGAGGCTGAGCGGAGACTCGCCACCAAGTTACAGCTTTTGAAGACAGGCATGACGCTATCCGGAGACCGGACGGCGAGCCGCTGCCTTCGGCCTGCCGACCTGTGCGCCAATTATGAGGGGGTGTTCCTTGAGAACATTCTTGATGCTGGTCTTGGCTGTGCTCACGCTCGGCCTGACCGTTCCAACGCCGACCGCTGATGCACACACCAAGGCATCGTCAGCGAAGGCGAAATCGTCACAAGCGCGGCGCGCCACCAAAGCCCGCACCCGGCGCGCCCGGGCCAGCCGCACGCGCGCACGCCGCGTCCGGCGCACCGTTCGCCGGTCGGCACGTCGCTCCGTTCGCCGCAACGCGCGGCGCTCGGCCAGAAGGTCAGCCCGCCGTTCAGTAAGGCGTACGGCACGCGTGCGGCGCGCGCGGGCTGCTGCACGGCGCAAAGCCCGTCGCACCCGGGCGTCGGCACGACGCACCGCGCGGCGCAACCGGGCCTCAGCGCGTCGGACAGCGCGTCGGACAACCCGGCGTAACGTTCGGCGTACGGCACGGCGTTCGCGGGCAAACCGCGGTCGGTTCATTCGCTCAACGCAGCGCGTCAAGGTTTCGGCCTACATCGGCAAAGTCCGTTCGCGGAAAGCTGGCACCCAGCTTTACGGGATGGCGTCGTTCTACTGGCAGCCACAGCCCGTCGCATCCGGCGGGCGGTTCAACCCGAACGCTCTGACGGCTGCTCACAAAACGCTGCCGTTTGGCACCCGCGTGCGTGTGACCAACCTTAATAACAATCGTTCTGTGGTGGTCGTGATCAATGACCGCGGTCCCTACATCCGCGGCCGTATCATTGACCTCTCGCGTCGGGCCGCAGGTGTCGTCGGCATGCGCGGCTCGGGCATTGCGCCTGTTCGTGTCACGGTTCTCGGCCGCACGAAATTGCGCCGTCGCAAATCGTAACCGCGTTCGGTTGCGGGGCCGGACATTGCGACCGGCGCCCCAACCAATGCTGAACGCCCGATATCTTCGTGGCGCCACACCTGCACCGGGCGATCCAAACGGCTCGCCCGGTGCATCCGCGAACGGCACCAAACAGTGATCGAGGAGCGGGACGTGCGAAAGTGTGCGCGCCCCGACAGCCCCTTCGACGGCCAGCCGCTTCGACGACCATGGATTGCGGTTCCGGGCGGCACTCCGCTAAGCTTAGCACCTCGACCAAAACAGTGTTCGGTGTGCGAAGATGCCTGCGTCAGACCTTAGCCCGTCTCGGAAAGATGCGATTGCCCGGGTCCGCACGGCGCTCATCGAAAAGAAGATGACGCAGGCCGAGCTCGCTGACGCCGCCGACTGTCACGAAAAGACCATCCAGAATATGCTCGGCGGCCGAAAGGTTCGGGACCAGACGCTGTTTGATGTTTGTATGGTCCTCGGCCTCAACTTCGAGCAACTCAAAGGCGAATGGATCGGCGAGGCAAGCCATTACGATGTGCCGGGCGAGATGCCCGGTCTTCCCGCAAAGGGCCCGGACGTGGCACCGGTTTATATGGGTGCCTACACCAAGCTCGCCGTCGATCAGATGATCGGTTCTTACCTGACCATCCGACCGGCTTTCGCGGTGCCCGATACCGTCATCGCCTACCGGACGGATATCGATTGGGACCCCAGCTGGCCGAGCCTCGTTTTTCAGGAAAAACAGCGACCGGACGCCGCTTACTCCCATCGCGGACGCTTACACATTCCGGCGTCGTCCATGTTCCTGCATCTCGTGTCCCTCACCAAGGGCGCGATGCGTATGATCATCGTCTCACAACTCGATCAGCTCGACCGCATGCACGGTCTGATTACGACCGTCAGCCGCCACGGGGCGATCAGTACTCCAGTTAGCGCGCCGATCATCTATCTGAAACGTTCGAGCGATTTTGCAGACGATGGATTTGCAGACGACGCTTTCGGCCAGCTCGCAAGCGATCACGACCATTACGCTGGCTACAGGCACCTGCTCAATGAAGCGACCGATGCTGGCTACGCGCGCGTGGTCACATGATCGAAGCGCGGGACCGCGATCGCGATCCTCAACCGACCCAAATTATTTTCTGACCAACCGGACCGGCAACCTGGCCGCCTCACCTTCACGAAGCCGGCCTTCGTGAAGCGCGCGTACCTGTTTGCCCCACGTTCACGCTCTTCGTTGGCATTTTATTAAACATCCGCACCGTCACTTCACCCGGCCTAAAGATTACTGGGGCCATAATTTTCCACGGTCCAAGCTGCAAATCGGCCACTTTCATGGATCAATTAACACTCGGGGAAGTCGCAGAGTTTTGCGTCGACGGGGGTCAGTGCATGCGTTCGCGAGTACGTGCGCGCTCGGATTTTGTCCGGGCGACGTCGCTATCTTTTTTTGCATTCATCGCGCTGGCATGCGCGAGCCAACACGCAGAAGCGGGCTCCGGCCTGAGCGGCAACGGCCAAACGCAATCTGACACGGGTTCGACGAGTGGCGGGTTTGGCACGCTGTCCGATCTCATCTCAAGGCTGACCGGAGGCGTCTCAGCGCCCGTCCGCCGCCCCAAACGCCCGCGCGCCACAGACCAAACAGGACAACCCGCCCGCGCACCAGTGGCGACAGCTGCCCGTCCCACTGGGCCCGACCCGCGCACACGTTTCGTCGTTGGCGTTACCAAGTCCGTTGACTTTCAGGTGTTTGCGCTAACCAACCCAAATCGCGTCATCCTCGACATGCCAACCGTTGGTATGCGGCTGCCACCGCAATCCGGCCGACCGGTTGGCGTCATCACGGCCTTTCGCGGCGGCAATGCAGGCTCGAGCCGTTCACGCGTTATCATCGATGTGAGCGAGCCAGTTGTCGTCGACAACGCTGTCTTGCAGAGGCATCCCGAAACGGGTGCAAACGAAATCGTCGTCGACATCCTGCCCGTGAAGGCGAAGCGCGCACGTGAGCTGACCCGCGCGAAACTGCGCTCGGCTGCTATGGGCCTCGGTGCAACGCGTCACCTGACTGGGCGATCCCGCACCGGGTTGCAACCGCCACTGCCCCGCGCGGCACAAGCACCAGCCGATCTCAGAGCCAAAAAATTCAAGCCACTGATCGTGATTGATCCCGGCCATGGCGGCAAAGACAGCGGCGCCGTGAAATGGGGCACGGTCGAGAAGGACGTCGTTCTCAAGTTCAGCCTCGTGTTGCGCGACAAACTGAGAGCGACCGGCCGCTACCGCGTTTTGATGACGCGCGCGACGGACAAGTTTATTCCGCTCGGTGAACGTCGCCGGATCGCCGAACGCAACAAGGCCGCCCTGTTCATCGCAGTCCATGCCGACTATGCCCGCTCCGGTGCGCGCGGGGCGACGATCTTCTCGCTTAGAGATCGCGTCGCATCGCGCCTCCGCCGATCGGCGAAACGCAGCGTCACGAAGTCCGTGCTCTCGGCGAAGGAAGCCCGGCAGATCCGCAAAGCCCGCGGTGATGTCTCAGCTGTCCGTAACATCCTGGCAGACCTCGCCGGACGCGACGTCGAGGCCACGAAGCGCAAGACCGATCTGTTTGCTGGCGCCGTCATCAAGACCATGTCGGCGACCACGAAGATGCGGCGCAGGCCCGACAAGGAAGCAGCCTTCAAGGTTTTGAAAACCCAAAAGGTCCCGTCCGTTTTGATCGAGCTGGCGTTTGTCTCGAATAAACATGACGCAGCGCTTCTGCGCTCGCAGAAATGGCGCAACAAGGTCTCGCAATCGATAACGAGCGCCGTCGACAATTATTTCAATCACTCGATCGCACGGCTGCCACTCTGATCACGCCGCTGGCCAAAGAACGCGGAGCAGCACGCGACCGTCACCAGGGCCACGACAAAAAACCGGCCACACTCTGGGAGCGAGGCCGGCTTTCGCATGTCGTGGTCGCAAACTCTGACTGTGCAAAATTCTAGAAGCGAACGGTCAATTCGCTTCCGTTACTGACAGAGCGACAGTCGCGGGATTAGGCGATACTCGGCGGGTGGTGGTGGCGATGCGACCAGATCGATTGCGAGACCTTGTTGCGCCATTTCTGCGAGCGCAGAAGCGCTGCGTCATGTTTATTCGAG
>JBCBWG010000178.1:0-6962 GCA_039817205.1 Pseudomonadota bacterium | reverse complement strand
TCTGTGCTTTGAGCCATATCTTTCTGAGCAAGGCGGCGGAGTATGTCCGCCTCGTCGGCACGCCGCGCTGAAGCTGACCCAGCGCGGGCCTCAGGCGCATCGAAGATATCGACGTGTGTGAAGCCGATGGGGCGACCAACACCGGATGCGCGCTCGGAATAGCGCGCAACGAGTTCGCTTTCCGGACCACGTTTCATGCGGCCGATCGCTGCCACTCTCAGCCTCAGCTGCGCCTCCAAGATTTGGCCAAGCGGTCGGGCACGGACTCGACTGGCGATGACGCCCGTGGAACAGCGGCAGAGACGGTTTTGTGCGGCGTCAGTGCTGGACGTCTTCCAGCGGCCGGTTCGCGCTCCACATCTTTTCAAGATTGTAGAACTCGCGAACTTCCGGCCGAAAGATGTGCACGATCACGTCACCCGTATCGACCAACACCCAGTCGCACGCCTGCTTGCCTTCGGTGCGCGGATTGCCGTGACCGTTCTCTTTCAGCTTGCGTTCGATTTGGTTCGCAATCGAGACCACGTGCCGATCCGACCGCCCGGTCGCGATCAACATGAAATCAGCAACTGAGGACTTTCCGGCGAGGTCGATGACAACGAGATCTTCCGCCTTGGCATCATCAAGCCAGGCAGTGATCGTGTCTTTTAGAGCTTCAGCGGTGACGTCCGAAGCAGTCACCGGGAGCTGAGGGGCCTCCAAATTGGAGCCCTCCTGAGCGGATCTCATCTGAAGATGTTCATCCTGATTATTGCACCTCAAGCGGCCGGTCCCAGCCGCCGGCCTCAGAATATGCGGTCTTTCGCGCCACAGACAAGCAAATCGTCAGCACATGCCTTCTACTTTCTGTCGGCGCGGAATTCGTTGATGCATGAAATAAGCGCAGATTCAAACGACTATCCATTTATTTGGCAGTTTGTTGGCGTTTCGTCTCACGGATCGCAGTGGACGACAAATCCGAGAGTTGCCCCGTCAGAAGCGTCCATGCGGGCGGTTCGCGATTCGGAAGCGTTGCAGCCAAGCGCTCCGGCACGAACGATCGGCGGTAAGAGAGCCCGGACGGGGCTGCCATGGCCTTCAAACGATGTCCGGGGCGGTCAACCACGGCAATGGGCACCGAATGCGCGATGGAGCGCCAATCCTGCCAGCGGTGAAACGAGACCAGATTGTCGGCGCCCATCAGCCAGACAAACCTCCGATCCGGAAAACGATGGTTTAAAAACGCGATCGTCGCGGCAGTGAAGGCCGTTGGCAGATCGGCCTCGAACGCGGTGACTTTGATCCAGGTTTGCGGCGCGATGGCGCGAGAGAACGCGATTCGCTCGCTTTGCGGCAAAAGCTCATCATGCGATTTCAGCGGATTACCTGGCGACACGATCCACCAAACGGCATCCAAGCCGAGGCGCGCGCGTGCAATCTCCGAAATCAAAACGTGCGCATCGTGAGGCGGATTGAACGACCCGCCAAGCAAGCCGATCCGTTGTCCAGGACCAGACAGCGGAGGCTTGGCTTGCAGGGACCCAAACCGTTGCGGCGCACGTTTACCGGCGATGTTGCGCGGCCCCTCGCTCACTTCGGTCGGATCTGGCCCGCGCCGCGGACCACGTACTTGAAGCTCGTCAATTGCTCGACGCCGACGGGGCCACGCGCGTGCATCCGACCGGTCGCGATGCCGATTTCCGCACCCATGCCGAACTCGCCGCCATCGGCGAACTGCGTCGACGCATTGTGCATCACGATGGCACTATCGACCTTCTTCAGAAACAACTCCGCGGTGCCGTAGCACTCGGTCAGGATGGCTTCGGTGTGCCCCGACCCGTAGCGACCGATATGGGCCATCGCCCCATCAACGCCATCGACCATTTTGACCGAGACAATTGCATCGAGGTATTCCGTGCGCCAGTCGGTTTCAGTCGCGGGCAATACTGCCGCTGAAATCGCCTGAACCGCATTATCACCGCGCACTTCGCAACCTGCGTCTAGCAGCGCCTCGACAATCGGGGTCGCGAGATCGGCCTCGGCATTTTTGTCGATCAGGATGGTCTCGGCGGCCCCGCAAATCCCTGTGCGCCGCAGCTTCGCATTGAGTATGATCGGAACCGCTTCTTCGAGGTCCGCACCGCGGTCGACATAGACATGACAAACACCGTCGAGATGCGCGAACACCGGCACCCGCGCTTCGGACTGAACCCGCTCAACAAGCGACCGGCCACCACGTGGCACGATGACGTCGATCGCACCACTGAGACCGCCGAGCATTAAGCCGACCGCGTCCCGGTCCTTCGTCGGCACCAACGTAATCACATCCGGCGCTAGTCCAGCCTCGGTAAAGCCCTTGCGCAGACAATCGAGGATCACGTGACATGTGGCAAAGCTGTCCGAGCCACAGCGCAGGATCGCGGCGTTTCCGGACTTGATGCAGAGCCCGGCGGCATCCGACGTCACGTTCGGACGGCTCTCATAAATGATGCCAACCACGCCAAGCGGTGTCCGCACGCGATCGATTTTCAAACCATTCGGGCGGGTCCACGAGGCCATGATGACGCCAACCGGGTCCTCCAATTGCGCAATCTCTTCAAGGCTTCGGCCCATGGCATTCACGCGCGCCTTATCGAGTGTCAGGCGATCGATGTACGCTGGTGCCATTCCGCTTTCGCGCGCAAGTGTCAGGTCGGCCTGGTTCGCATCACGGATGATCGGCAGATGGTCGTATAGATTTCGGGCAGCCGCCAACAGCGCCTCGTTCTTCTGCTCTGTCGGCGCGGTCGCGAGATCGCGTGCGGCGCTGCGCGCGCGACGCCCGATATCCAACATGACATCGGCGATCGTCTCTCCGTCTTGAGCCATCTCAGATTTTTCGAGGATCATGATTGAGCCTTTCGCGTGAGCACCATGTCGTCGCGATGCACGATAGCCGCGCGGCCACTATAGCCAAGGATGCTCGCAACCTCACTCGTTTGGCGACCGAGGATCAGACGCGCATCGTGATCATCATAGGCGATGAGCCCGCGCGCGACCTCAGTTGCAGTGCTGTCGACGATACGCACCGCATCCCCGCGCTGAAATTGCCCCGCAACGGAGACGACCCCCGCAGGTAGAAGGCTTTTGCCTCGCTGCAATGCCAGAACGGCCCCGCTATCTATGGTCAGGCTACCGAGCGGTTGCAATTGTCCGCCGATCCATTTCTTCCGAGCAGCGACCGGATCGGTCGGCGCCAAAAACCACGTCGCGGGGCAACCGGCCTCCTGAAGCCGGGACAATGGATGCAAAACCAGCCCCGACGCGATGACCATATGCGTGCCACCACCCGTCGCGATACGGGCCGCTTCGATTTTCGTGCGCATGCCGCCGCGCGAAACAGCCGTCGTCGCGCCGCCCGCCATCGCCTCGATCTCGGGCGTGATGGCGCGCACGACATCCAAGCGCTCGGGTGCCGCGCCTTCGACACCGACATCGACATCGGCCGCTTGCCCCGGCGGTCGCGTATAAAGCCCGTCAACGTCTGAAAGTAGAACGAGCACGTCCGCGCCAGACATGGCTGCAACACGCGCGGACAGGCGATCGTTGTCGCCGTACCGGATCTCGCTCGTCGCAATCGTATCGTTCTCGTTGACGACCGGGACGGCGCCATTGCGCAGAAGCGTTTCGATGGTGCCGCGCGCATTCAGATAGCGACGGCGCTCTTCCGTGTCATTGAGGGTCAAAAGGATTTGCGCCGCCGTCAGACCCCGGGAACTCATCACGGTTTGATAGGCGTGCGCCAACGAGATCTGACCAACGGACGCCGCGGCTTGGCTGACCTCAAGCTCCAGCTCAGCGGCACCGACGCCAAGGATACCGCGCCCAAGCGCAATCGCGCCCGACGAGACGATCAGCACATCGCGGCCATCGCGCTTGAGTTCTGCAACGTCGTCCGCCAACGCGTTGAGCCAGGTCGCCCGGATTTTTTGCGAGGCACGATCGACCAGCAGCGATGAGCCAATCTTGATGACAATGCGCTTGGCTGCTCTCCATTCCGGTCGCGCGCCTGCGGGCGCGAGCAGTGCTGCGCGTTGGGCGTTTTCTTGAGAGCGCGTCATGAGAGGTCGGGCCGCCATGCTTCGCGATCGTCGGACCGTTCGGCGTCCCGCTCCTCGGCGCGCGTCCCGCCGATGACTTCGGCCAGCGCAAAAAGGACTTGCCGCACGCCGTCGCCCGACGCCGACGAGAGCCGCATCGGCGTCAGGCCGAGCTCATCTGTCAGCCGCGCCGCTTGCTCATCGACCTGTTCATCAATGAGCGCGTCACACTTCGAGAGGGCAACAATCTCCGGCTTGTCAAAAAGAGCTTCGGCATAAGCATCAAGTTCGCGACGCACGGTCTGGTAGTCCGCGACGACATCCTCGCTCGTGACATCGATCAAATGCAGCAGCACGCTGCAACGCTCGACGTGTCCAAGAAATCGCGTGCCGAGACCCGCACCTTCGCTTGCACCTTCGATGAGACCCGGGACGTCGGCCAGAACGAAATCGCGCTCGCCTGCACGCACCACGCCGAGGTTCGGATGCAGCGTTGTGAACGGGTAGTCGCCGATTTTTGGTTTGGCGGCTGAAACGGTCGCAAGAAACGTCGATTTGCCAGCGTTCGGTAGACCGACCAGACCCGCGTCTGCGATGAGTTTCAACCTCAACCAGATCGTCAGTTCTTCGCCCTGCAAACCCGGATTGATCCGGCGCGGCGCCTGGTTGGTCGATGATTTGAAATGCGCATTGCCAAACCCGCCATTTCCACCGCGCGCGAGCAGAACCTTTTCGCCCGGGTCCGTCAGGTCAGCGATCAACGTTTCGTTGTCTTCCGCAAAGACCTGCGTGCCGGGCGGCACCTTTAAGAGACAATCTTCGCCGCCGGCGCCCGTGCGATTGCGCCCGGCCCCGTCCGTTCCACGCTGCGCCTTGAAATGCTGCTGATAGCGGTAGTCGATCAACGTGTTCAGGTTGTCGACGCAAAGCGCGTAAACATCGCCACCGCGCCCGCCGTCGCCGCCATCCGGCCCGCCAAACTCAATGAATTTTTCACGCCGAAACGACAGGCAGCCGTTCCCGCCAGCCCCAGACTTGATGTAAATTTTCGCCTGATCAAGGAACTTCATTTGTGCTGCATTTCGAGGTCTTGCGCGGCCAAGCTTGGGTCACGGCCAGGTTTCTGTCTCACGCCGGATCAGCTCAAAAATGGGACGCCGATCGCCGAGAGCCAAGAAACAAGAACCGAGAACTTTGGCTTTTCAGCGCGCCGGCCAAAAACGAAAACGGGGCGATGGCTGCCCATCACCCCGTCTCGAACCCAACAGGAGTACGCGCCATGCCTACTCGGCAGCTTCGACGGCGTCCGGCTCGATCGAGACGAACTGGCGACCGCCGCGCTTGGTCTCGAATTTGACGCGGCCTCCAGCTTTGGCGAACAGGGTGTGGTCGGTTCCCATGCCAACGTTGCGGCCGGGGTGAAATTTCGTGCCGCGCTGACGGACGATGATGTTGCCCGGGATAACCTGCTCGTTCCCGAACTTCTTCACGCCGAGGCGTTTCGATTCTGAATCGCGACCGTTCCGCGATGAACCGCCTGCTTTTTTGTGTGCCATGGTCTTTCGTCCTTGCGGTCTTAAAGGGCGTCTCTGAAGCGCTCAAACTTGGCCGATGTCTTGACCGAATGTGAGGCGCGAGGCCCAAAGTTTCAGGTGACTTTCAGGTTTGAGATGCGGCGCGTGCGGTTAGCCCGCCGAGATGCCTGTGATCTTGATCTTCGACAGGTCTTGCCGGTGGCCGCGCGTCGAACGTGAACTCTTGCGGCGGCGCTTCTTAAACGCGATGAGGCGCGGGCCGCGGCTCTGCGCGACAAGCTCGGCGGTCACCTTCGCACCGGCCACGAGCGGCGTTCCGATTTTGACGCTGTCGCCTTCGCCAACCATCAGCGCGTCCATCTCAAACGTCGCACCGGGTTCACCCTGCAGCCGCTCGACCTCAATGACGTCATCTTGCGCGACGCGGTACTGTTTGCCGCCTGTTTTTATAACAGCGAACATCTTGTCTTCCTTCGCTCTACGCGACCTGCGGTGCTGCCGAACGTGCGACAGACTTCAAAAGCCGTTCATATTCAGCGTGATAGCGCCGAGGACGGCCTCGGGCGACAACGCAGAAGCGCGACCCGGCAACCTCGGTCAGCATTCGTTTGATTTGTCGTTTGGAATGCGAGCGCCGGTTATTGTCTGAGCGGGCCGTTATGTCAATGAACGCGGGGCCGTTCGCGCGAAAACCCAGGCACATCCCGTCGAAGAACGGTTAGGCTGCTCGATAATGCGAGACCAGATCGAAATGGAAACTGCAGCGCCCGCTGATGGCTTGCCGAAGATCCCGGTCATTGCGACGGGTCCGGACTTTCCGCGCGAGACGCTTGAGGCTGCAGAGCCGACCGCTCACGCGCTGCTTGATGCGGCCACAAAAGGCGTTCCGCGATCGGTCCTCAAAGCCCTCGATCGCACCTCACGCCAATGGCTCACGCGCTCCAACAACCAGGCTTTGTCCGAGATCGACGGAATCGCGCGCCAACTCGACCGACCCGGCATCTATTTTTTGTCCGTCAACTACGAGTGGGGTTGTACCACCGCCGTGAAGCCGAGCCCCGATGGGCAAAGCGCGGTGTTAACGCGCGTTCTCGATTGGCGGACGCCGGGGCTCGGCCGCCACGTCATCGCCGCCGACGTTCGAGGGCACTCCGGACCGTTCACGACGCTTACATGGCCGGGCTACACCGGCATCCTTCAGGCAACCGCACCCGATCGCTTTGCAGGCGCACTCAACCAAGCGCCAATGCGACGCGGCGGTGGCGGGCTTTATCCCGTAGACTGGTTCGCCAACCGGGTCCGCGTCTGGCGCTCCAAACACGACACACCCGGGCATCTCCTCAGGCGCGCCTTTGAAACAGCAGAAACC
>JBCBWG010000177.1:0-6984 GCA_039817205.1 Pseudomonadota bacterium | reverse complement strand
AAAATCTGTTCCGTATCGCCAACGAGCGGACCACGTTCGCCGAAGCCTTCGTGCTCGCCGACCAAGTGCTCTACTCCGGCATCGCTTGCATCGTTGATCTCATTCTGAAGGACGGCCTGATCAACCTCGACTTCGCCGACGTGCGTGCGGTGATGGAGGACATGGGATCTGCTGTTATGGGCACCGGCGAGGCCGAGGGTGGCGAGCGCGCGGTCCTGGCGGCCGAAGAAGCGATCACAAATCCGCTGCTCGACGACATGGCCCTCATCGATGCCGAAGGTGTGCTGATCTCGATCGTTGGCGGATCGGACATGACGCTGTTCGAAGTCGATGAGGCGGCCAATCGCATTCGCCAAGATGTGAACCCAGACGCCAATATCATCGTTGGCGCGACATTTGATGCCGATTTCGGCGAACGCCTGCGGGTATCCTTGGTGGCGGCCGGCATGGATCGGTCGCGACGCGTGGGCCTGCCCGGACGTGAAACCGGCACGGCTCCGGTCGACGCCTCCGTCGAGGCAGGACCCGCCGCTCAGGCCACAGCATCGCACACCCCGGCAGAAACGGCACCGATCGCGGCAGCTGGTGCCACCGAGGCTGCCGATAAGCCGCTTCCTATTTCGGCGTTGCCGCCGCCGCTACCGGCCCAGACAGCTCCAGTTGTGGCGTCCGAACCAGCACCAAGATCAAACGTTGGTCCGCGCCCGGCGGCTGGCGTGGCTGGAGACCGAGCAAAGGCCTTTGAGCAAGCGCTTAAGGGCCGCGCAGACGAGTTCGCTGAACGATCCGCTGGAGCAGGCCTGCCAGTCGATACCGAACAGTCGGCCGGGGCACGTCGCTCAAGCAACCCGACCATCGCCTCTGACCGTCCGGTTTGGGAGGCTGGAAACGGTGTCACGATCGAGCCCGTGTCTGGCCCGGCCCGTCCGCGCGATGTAACGGGATCTTTGGCGCAGCCGACGACACCCGCCACTCAATCGTCTGCATCTGTTCCGTCGACCACAACTTCAGCAGGTCAGCCAGATCACGCGCCAAGGTTTGAGCCGGCGATGCCGGAAGAGGCACGTTCTGAGACATCAAGATTTCCAACCGTTGACGAATTTCCCGAGCACGCCCAACGGGAGTATCGGGCCAAGGTCGGTGGTATGCCAGAGGTAGAAACTGTGTCGTCGGCGCCACGGATGCGTTCGAGTGGCCTGTTTAAGCGCCTCACAGGCATCGGCTCAGGCGGCGAATCAAAGTCGCCATCGGATGAACAAAACGCGGCTGACGATCACGAAAGTGGGAATTCTCGTCATCAAAAGTCCAAGCGAGCGCACGCATAGGGTCAACACTTTGGCCGATTGTTGAGCTTTCTGCAGTGCGGTGAGGGTTCGGTAGACGGTTGTATTAAAACGAAAAATTCCGAATGCAATCAGCGGTGGTGGTGAGAATATTTCTAAGGTGAAAGATGGGTTACGTGGTCTGTAACAGCCGGTAAGACAGCGTGATTTGTCTCTCACTTCTTCGTGCCGCTAGAGTTTGCAACGTTGAAAAGCAGCGTGGTGATGTTCGCAGGTTACAGTGTCGTGGGGCGACAGTGTAACTAAGTCACAAAGCGCTTTTCTGGGGGAGCGTCAGAGCAGTCCGTAGGGGGGCAGCGCTGACGTCTGGGGCGAGGGACAACGCATATGTCACGGCGGTTCGTCGGCGCGCGACAGACAACACTGGCGCGCGAAGTTCAGCTTAAAGGCACGGGGGTGCACAGCGGTGAGCCGGTATCGATGGTCCTGCATCCGGCAGGTATCGATACCGGCATCCGCTTTCTGGTCAGTCAGCGCGGCAGGGTCGTCGCTGATATCCCAGCTCAAGTTGATGCAATCAAAAATCTGACGCTGTGTACGGTTATTGGCGACGATAACGGTGCGACTGTCGGGACGGTCGAGCACCTGATGGCGGCGCTGACCGGGCTCGGCATCGATAACTGCATTATCGAGATCGATAACCGCGAAGTCCCGATCATGGATGGGAGTTCGATCGTTTTCGTTGAGGCGATCGATCGCGTCGGTCTTCGAACATTATCCGCACCACGGAAGTATCTGAAGGTGCTTAAGCCTGTGGTTTTCGAAGATGGTGACAGTCTCGGAGAATTGTCGCCACACAACGGCTTCCACCTCGACGTTGAAATCCGCTTCCCCAATGCTGTGATCGGTCGTCAACGTCTGAAAATGGAATTGACGCCATCGGATTTCCGGACCGAGCTTTCTGAGGCGCGCACATTTGGCTTCATGTCCGACGTCCATCGGCTGTGGAAGTCGGGCCTCGCTCTTGGTGCATCGCTGTCGAACTCAGTTGGCATCTGTAATGAACGCGGTGTGTTGAACGAGGAGGGGCTTCGGTTCCCGAACGAGTTTGTCCGTCACAAGATGCTCGATGCGGTTGGGGATCTCTCACTTGCCGGTTTCGCAATTCTTGGCGCCTTCAAGTCCGTCTGTGGCGGGCATCGGCTCAACGCAAACGTCGTCCGCACACTTCTTGCCGATCCGACCTCTTACGCAATCGTCTCGGGCGTTGACGCTGGTATGACCGCGCCGACCCATGACGTTGTGCGTCCATCAATCGTCGCAGACAGAGCGCCGACTGCTTTGGCTGGTGAGTGATAAAGGGCGAGGGGACTGGCGGGATCGGCACCGGCCCATGCGGTCGATTTTGTTGGATGCGTTGGTCCGCAAGCGGCATCACCGGTGAACTGATTTTAGCGGGCTGTTGTCTCTCGGTCGCGTCGACCTTTTCTGTCCAATAACTGCTTGCTGCCGCCGTGCTATCGCCACCATTCCGGTGCCTGCCTGGAAGCCGTTAGACGATAAAGCTTCCGTCACCACGGACTCAGTCACCTTGACGGCTTCGTCGAACAGAGTTGGGTGGTCACCAATCTTTAGGGCACCGAAGAGAGACGGCGTGATGGGGCGAAGAGCTGAAAACTCAACCGGCATTTTTTCCCGGCTTCTGGCACTATCCGTTGCAGCCGTGACTGTGTCTGCCTGCGCATCCAACGACAGCACGGCGAAAAAGCTTCTGCAGCCTGATCCGCCCGGCAAGATGTATGCACGAGCGGATGGCTACTTGACCGCTGGCCGCTTTGAGAAAGCTGCAAAAAAGTTCGAAGATCTGGACCGAGATCACCCGTATGCGCCTGAAGCGCGTCGCGCGATGGTGATGGCTGGGTTCTCTTACATGAAGGCTGGCAAATATCCTGAGGCGATCGCGACCGCCCGTCGCTACACGACGATGCACCCGGGCACGAAGGATGCGGCCCTCGCGCACCACATTATCGCATCGAGTTACTTCACCGGTATTCGTGGCCCGCGCAACGACCAGACGGCGACCAAACGCGCGCTCAAAGAGTTTCAAATCCTCAAGACGCGCTACCCCAGCAGTCGGTATTCGGCTGAGGCTGACAACAAGATCCGCATATTGCAGGACAGTCTCGCCGCGGCTGAGATGAACGTCGGGCGCTACTACTTGAAGCGCAACAACCACATTGCGGCGATCAATCGTTTTAAGGTTGTCGTAAAAGACTACCAAACGACCCAGCACGTCGAAGAAGCTTTGATGCGGATGACGGAGGCCTATATGGCGCTCGGCATTCAAAACGAAGCGCAAACCGCGGTTGCTATCCTTGGGCACAACTTTCCGAATTCGCCCTGGTATCGTGACGCGTACGCGCTGCTCGTTTCCGACGGACTGGCGCCCCGGAACGTGGGTGGTTCGTGGCTATCTCGCACGTTTGCGAGCTTCAAACTCCCGCGCCTGATCCAATAGGGTCTAATGCTGCTCTGAGCGGCCGGTCGATGGCGATCAAGATCATGCGGACCTGTTTCTGCGCTGCCGCTGACGACGCAGGGGAGAGCTTGTCGCTTGACCCTGTCAGCGGCGCGGACCATCACGCTTGCCCATGGACAAGACAACTTCTGCATTGCGAACAGCCGCGACGAAAGCGATTGACGCGCTGACGGTCGAAGACGCGCGCGGGGAGCTTGCGCGTTTGGCAGCAGAGATCGAGCGTCACGATCAGCTGTACCACGGGCAAAATGCGCCTGAGATTACCGATGCTGACTATGACGACCTGGTCCGGCGCAACAAAGAGATCGAGGCGCGATTTCCAGATTTGCGGCGCGCGGATAGCCCGTCGGGACGTGTCGGTGCGGCACCGGCAGAGGGCTTCGGCAAAGTTCGCCACACGGTCCCGATGCTGTCGCTCGGGAACGCGTTTGATGCCGAAGACGTCGCTGAGTTTGTCCAACGCATTCGGCGATTTTTGAGTCTCGACGAGACGGCGCCGCTTGCCATCGTGGCCGAACCCAAAATCGATGGGCTGTCGATTGCGCTCCGGTACGAGGGCGGCGTGTTCGTCCAGGCAGCCACGCGCGGCGATGGCGCGGAAGGCGAGAACGTGACCGCGAACGTCGCCACGATTGCAGCCATTCCGAAGGCGCTGACGGGCGATGATGTGCCAGACGTGATGGAGGTGCGCGGCGAGATCTACCTCGGACGTTCAGATTTTCGGGCGCTGAACGCATCACAGGAAGCGGCGGGCCAGAAGGTATTTGCAAACCCGCGTAATGCGGCAGCCGGTTCCCTCCGACAGCTTGATTCCAGTATCACGGCATCGCGGCCGTTGAAGTTCTTTGCATACACCTGGGGGGACGTCAGCGACTTGCCATCTGCAACTCAAAGCGGCGTCATCGCAGCATTTGCACGGTGGGGCCTGCCGACCAACATGCTCACGGCAACCGTTGAAAGCGCTGAGGAGCTGGTGGCCTATCATGAGCGGATCGGCGATCAGCGTGCGGACCTGGACTACGATATTGATGGTGTCGTCTATAAGGTTGACCGTCTCGATTACCAGGAGCGACTCGGCTTTGTCAGCCGCGCACCCCGTTGGGCTGTGGCGCATAAGTTCCCGGCAGAACAGGCGACGACGCGGCTCCTCGGGATCGAAATTCAAGTTGGGCGGACAGGGTCTCTGACACCGGTTGCGAAGCTAGAGCCGGTCACTGTCGGCGGCGTCGTCGTCTCAAACGCGACGCTGCATAACGAAGATGAGATTGCGCGCAAAGATGTCCGCGTCGGCGATCTCGTGCGCGTCCAGCGAGCCGGCGACGTCATCCCGCAAGTGCTCGGCCCTGTCCTGGACGAGCGGCCAGATGATGCCGAGCCGTTCGCGTTTCCGGTGTTTTGCCCTGCTTGCGCAAGCGACGCGGTCCGCGACGTGGACCCGAAAACCGGAACGATTGATGTGGTCCGTCGCTGTACCGGCGGACTTATCTGTCCGGCACAAGCCAAGGAGCGGCTCAAACATTTCGTCTCGCGTAACGCGGTTGATATCGAAGGCTTCGGCGCAAAGCAGATGGAGTTTTTCTACGAGACGGGTCGCGTCATGCAGCCAGCCGACATTTACACGCTCGAACAGCGCGATGCGCGCCACTCGGAGCCGCTCTCATCCCTGAAAGGCTATGGTGCGAAGTCGCTTGCCAAACTCTTTGGTGCGATTGATGCCAGACGCGAGATCCCGCTTGACCGGTTCATTTTCGGGCTTGGCATTCGCCACGTCGGCGAGACGACGGCGCGGGATTTAGCGGCTGCATTTGGCACGTGGGATGCGTTGTTTGAGACGGCGATCGCAGCTGGCGCAGGTGGTCCTGAGAGCGAGGCGTTCGAGGAGATTGCGAATATCGATGGCATCGGTGGTGCTGTGGTCTCAGCCCTCGTCACCTTTTTCGGTGAGGCGCACAACCGGACCGCCGTCAGCGATCTCTTGGCGCATGTGACAGTGACCCCGTTTGTGCGCGAGGCCGCCATCGAAAGCGATGTGTCTGGCAAGACGGTCGTATTCACAGGGACCCTCACCGAGATGAGCCGCGGCGAGGCCAAAGCGCAGGCTGAGCGGCTCGGTGCGAAGGTGTCCGGGTCGGTTTCGAAAAAAACGGATTTTGTGGTCGCCGGTGCCGATGCGGGCTCGAAGCTCAAGAAGGCGCAAGACCTTGGCGTCACGGTGCTGACCGAAGCCGAATGGATTGCGATGATCCGCTGATCTGGCGATCGGCCAACGGCTGGTGCGACGGTTGCTTGCATCGTGCGCGCTGCGATGATCTCCTTCTGACAAAACGAGACACACGAGGAGATGTCCATGGTCGATGCTGCATCACCATTCGAAACCGTTATGCGTCCAGGTCTGCCACCGCCGGCAGCCGGGCGATGGTCGGGTTTCCCGGCGCACAATTTTGTCGGTGGCCATAACGCGCCCGAAGCTTTGCTACCGGACACGCTGATGCAAGCGTTGAAGACGGCGATCGATCGCGAGGGCCTGGACCTTGCGACCTACAACCTCCGATCAGGGCCGCAGGGTTACCAGCCGCTCCGGGCGTTCGTCACCGGTCACCTGGCGAAAGTCGCCGGTATGCGCGTGACAGCCGATGAACTGTTGGTGACGTCCGGTTCGCTGCAAGGCATGGACCTGATCAACGCGGCGTTGCTTCAGCCGGGTGACACGGTGCTCATCGAAGAGGTGAATTACGGTGGTGTCTTAACGCGGCTTGCGCGGCTCGGCGTTGAGGCGGTTCCGGTGCGCGTGGATGGGTCTGGCATGTGCATGGCGTCGCTTGGCACCGAGCTCGAAAAGCTATCGGCGCGCGGCGTTCAACCGAAGTACATTTACACAATCCCAACGGTGCAAAACCCATCCGCCACCGTGCTGAGCGAAGCGCGTCGACGGGAGATGCTTGCGCTCGCCAAGCAATACCAAACCGTGATCTTCGAAGACGATTGCTACGCCGATCTTGTCTTTGCCGAGACCCGACCGCCGGCCATCCACGCGCTCGATGATGATGGGCGGGTGGTCTATCTCGGGTCGTTTTCAACGCGATCAGCTGCGAGAGAAGCGGCCAGGGCGCTGCGACGTAGCCGACGCGCAATGCGGGCGCGATCGACTTGGAAAACGACCCG
>JBCBWG010000176.1:0-7103 GCA_039817205.1 Pseudomonadota bacterium | reverse complement strand
AGGTTTGCGGCATAGGCCTCATCGATCGCGCGCTGCAGGGCTTCCCGCTCGCGGATGTATTCTCCGCGCACATAAACGTAGCAGGCGTGTGCGCGCATCGCGAACGAGGCAACGAGGCAGCCTTCAACGAGCAGATGCGGATCATGCCGCATGATCTCGCGGTCTTTGCAGGAGCCCGGCTCTGATTCGTCGGCATTCACGACCAGATAGGACGGCCGTGGGTCCTCTTTAGGCATGAACGACCATTTGAGACCTGTTGGGAAGCCAGCCCCGCCACGACCGCGCAAGCCTGACTTCTTGATCTCGTCGATGATTGCATCGTGACCGCGTTCCATGATGGCCTTCGTGCCGTCCCAAGCACCGCGCCGGATGGCAGCGTTTAAGCCCGGGTCGTGGAAGCCGTAAAGGTTGGTGAAGATGCGGTCTTTGTCGGCAAGGGCCATGGGTGCTCGCGTGTCCTGTCCTGGGCGCACTCGGCGGTGTCGCAGAGCAGCATTTGATTGGGTGTTGTCGTTAAAATACGCGGGCCCGCCAACGGTTCAAGGCACCATTCGGCGCAGACGGTGAGGCGTTTCTTTACAATCACTTAGTGCCGAGATGCAGCGATCGCATAGCCGCCTCCCGCACTGCACAATCCGGTTGTCGGAAATCGACAACTCGGCTTCGCAGCACCGATATCTGACACTATGGAACGAGCCTATCTCCCCGTCACGACGCGCCAGAGCCGACCTCCGAGGCGCTCGCGATGGCAACGCTCAACGCGGGAGATAACAACCATGAGCAACCTGACCAAAACCATCCCAGACGCCGTGTCCTTCGCTGGCGCAACGATCCTCAGGCTGCCGGAAACGATCCGCGCCGAAATGCGCCGTCAGCGGGCGATCAAAGCGCTCGACCGCATCGGCCCGAAGCTCATCGAAGATGTTGTGATTTCGAAAGCGCATGCTCTGAAGGCGCTGAACCGTCGCGCGAAGTAGTCGCTGACGGCTCTCGCCCGTTTTCGCACCGTCGCGCCCAATCGGCGCGCCCAACCGTCGCGCCCAATCGGCGCGCCCAACCGTCGCGCCCAACCGTCGCGCCCAACTGGCGCGGCGGTGCTTTTCGTTCAGACGCCTTTCGCCGCAACCGGCCTGACCTCGTGAAGCTGATCAATGATCCGGTAGATGATCGCAATTTCTTCGAACACCCGCTGCAGTTGGTTGCGAACGTCCGTGACTGGTTTGGACACCGAGAACGCGTCCAGGAAGTCGGGGACATCGTTGATGGCGAGGTAGAACCACGCCTCATGGAACGCTGCGACGATCTTTGTGCTGTTTGTCGCCTTTGACAGTCCAAGGAAATTCTCAACGAATGCGGGCGTGATGAACTGAAGCGCCTCGTTGGCATCATCCGCGTAGACTTCGAATTTATCCTCGAACCGAGCGTGCGGGATCTCCACCCGGCTCACAGATCGAAACATCCCCATCATCCGGTTCAGCGTTTGGCCAAGATCGCTATAGATGAGGATCTGGCCACGTGTTGGTCGTGGCATCGAGACCCGCAGGCAAAGGCCATCGAATACGGTCGTGCGGTTGCGACCGCCGGTTTCGAGTTCGGCGTGCGCAAGGTCGAAGTCGCAGTTCCGGTAACGGCCATGGAAGTGGTCCCGGGTGTCCTCGGAACTATGCCCCTGGAAGAGGCCAAGATCGTCGAACGATTGAAGATCAAACCCATCGGCTTCGATGTTGTAGTCGAGGTCATCAATGGCGGCGCAAACCGTGCTAATGACGTCATTGCGCAGCTTGCTGACAAATGCCTCCCGCGGCAGTTCGAACCAGATCCAGACACCGACTGCGCCGAAGATTGCAATGACGATCGGAGCTTCGATATCTATCAAGAAGAACGTGACAAGCATGAGCGCCGCAACGATCGCCCCGCCGATCAAGACCCGCTGTATCGAGGTGGCGACGACGCTCTGCCGCTCGCGTTCGAGATCATCGAGCTTCGGGGCGATGTCATTCGCGAATATTGCTTCAACATCAATGCTTCGTAGGTGTTCCGGCGGTGCCACAAGCTGAACTCCGGTTCATCAGAATACGCTGCTTAATAACATACGGCGCTTGAAAATTCGTGAGCGTCGTTGGTGCGTCTCAGTCGAAAGCAGGCTGTCAATCTTGCTTTACACTTGCTCTCGTCAGCTTTAATTTGCGGTGCATGATCCATGGGACGGCAACAGACCTGAGCGAGGTGCCAACTGGCGCGCAGCATGCGCCGCCGTCGGTCGAAGCATCGGCGCACGCGACCGCGCATGCATTGCCCCAACCATCAGCGATCCTTGAGCTTTTTAAGCCAATCACGTGGTTTCCGCCGATGTGGGCGTTTGCCTGCGGCGCTGTCGCGTCTGGCGTTGGCTGGGCCGATCACCTCTGGACCATCGTCATTGGGATTCTGCTCGCAGGCCCAATGGTTTGTGCAACCAGCCAGGCTGTGAACGATTGGTTTGACCGACACGTCGACGCAATCAACGAGCCGAACCGGCCGATCCCATCGGGTCGCATTCCCGGCCGCTGGGGGCTCTGGATTGCAATCGCCTGGACGATCTGCTCGCTCGCGGTCGCATCGCTGCTCGGCACATGGGTTTTTGTCGCAGCGATCCTTGGCCTCGCGCTCGCCTGGGCGTATTCCGCGCCGCCGCTGCGCTTCAAACAAAACGGCTGGATCGGCAACGCCGCCTGCGGATTTTCTTACGAAGGTCTCGCCTGGTTCACGGGGACAGCTGTGCTGGTCTCCGCCTTTCCGGACTGGCGGAGCATAACGCTCGCCGTGCTTTACTCGATCGGCGCGCACGGGATCATGACGCTCAACGACTACAAAGCGATCGATGGCGACGAGCAGCTCGGCGTGAATTCGTTGCCCGTTCTGTTGGGGCCGGAACGCGCGGCTCAAGTGGCCTGCGCCGTGATGATCGCGCCGCAATTGGTCGTCGTCGCGTTTTTGCTTGCGGTTGGTGCACCTTGGCATGCTGCCGCCATCGCAGCGCTCGTGATCATTCAACTCACAATGATGCGCCGCTTCCTGGCCCGGCCGGTCGAGCGCGCACTTTGGTACAGCGCCAGCGGCGTGCCCGTGTTCGTGGCCGGTATGATGGTGGCAGCGTTCGCGGTCCGTCCTCTGGTTGCAGCGGCGGGAGGTTCGTGATGGCGGCAACCGGATTTGAAGATCGCGTTGCAGGCGACAACGGCGCAGTCGATCACCGTGCTGCGGATCCCGCCGAAGTCGCCGGTCTCGGCTGGCTCGGAATTGTGCGGCTCGGGCTCATCCAAACCGCGCTCGGTGCGATCGTTGTGCTCACCACATCAACGCTCAATCGCGTGATGGTCGTCGAGCTTGGTCTCCTCGCAATGCTACCCGGGCTCCTCGTTGGCTTGCACTATGGCATCCAAATGCTGCGCCCGCGCTGGGGGTACGGATCTGATGTCGGTGGGCACCGGACACCTTGGATTATCGGCGGTATGGCCGTGCTTGCGGTCGGCGGTGCTTTAGCCGCAGCTGCAACCGCGCTTATGTCCGTCGCGTTTTATTCGGGACTGCTGTTATCAGTCGTCGCGTTCACGCTGATTGGCGTTGGCGTTGGGGCCTGCGGTACGAACCTGTTGACCCTACTCGCGACCAGTGTGGCGCCGTCGCGCCGCGCAGCCGCTGCATCGACCGTCTGGATTATGATGATCGCCGGTTTCGTCGTCACCGCGATCACAGCCGGCCACTTCCTCGATCCGTTCACGATGGCCCGGCTCGTCGTGGTGGCCTCTGTTGTCTCAGCGCTCGCATTCGTGGTGACGATCGGCGCGATCTGGGGGATCGAAGAGGCGCATCGAAAACGGCTCGCTCTTGCGTCGGCACGGACGCCGCAACCTGCGCCTCCTCAAACAGACGCGGGATCGGCTCAGAAGCAAGCGTTTATGGACACGCTTCGGGAGGTCTGGGCCGAAACCCACGCCCGGCGCTTCACGATTTTCGTTTTCGTCTCGATGCTTGCCTATTCGATGCAGGATCTGATCCTGGAGCCGTTTGCCGGCATCATCTTCGGCATGACGCCCGGGCAATCGACCGCGCTCGCTGGCACGCAAAACGGTGGTGTGCTCGTTGGCATGATTTTCGTGGCGATCGTCGGCTCACTATCCGGCGGCTCGAAAGTGAAAACACTGAGGGCGTGGTGCGTTGGCGGGTGTCTCGCATCGGCTGTTTCGTTGGTCGGCCTCTCAATCGCAGCCCACGTTGGTCCCGGCTGGCCGATCCAGGCTTCTGTCTTTGCGCTCGGCGCCTCTAATGGCGCGTTTGCGGTCGCAGCCATCGGCTCGATGATGGGGCTTGCAAGCCATGGTCGGGAAAAGCGCGAGGGCACGCGCATGGGGCTTTGGGGTGCGGCCCAGGCGATCGCGTTTGGGCTCGGTGGCCTGTTTGGCGCGGTGCTCGTGGATATCTCACGCCAAGTGCTCGGTACGCCGGTGACGGCCTATTCGACGGTGTTTGCGATCGAGGCGTTGTTGTTTGTGCTCTCAGGCTTTCTGGCGCTGCAGGTCGGGCGGACCGCACAGGACGACGAGCGCGCGGAAATCAATCTTGGCGGTGAAGCGTTGATGGAGATGGATGGACGATGAAATCGACACGAACCGGCAAACCGAAATCCCGGGAATATGATGCCGCCGAATTTGACGTTGTCGTCGTCGGTGGCGGCCCTTGCGGTGCAACAGCGGCCGACGATCTAGCGCGAAGCGGTCACCGCGTCATGCTGCTCGATCGGGCCGGTCGCATCAAACCTTGCGGCGGTGCCATTCCGCCCCGCCTTATCCGCGATTTTGACATTCCGGACGACTTGATTGTCGCCAAAATTCGGTCTGCTCGGATCGTTTCGCCAACGGACAAGCACGTCGACATGCCCATCGACGGCGGTTTCGTTGGCATGGTCGACCGCGAGGATTTCGACGAGTGGCTTCGGCAGCGCGCGGTTGGACACGGCGCCGAGCGCGAAACCGGAACATTCGACCGCATCGAGCGGAATTTCGATACCACCGAAGCCGAAGGTCCGGCGACCGTCGTGTTCGCAGTGAAATCGAGCGACGGGACCGTGAGAGAAGAGCGCGTCACAACCAAGCTTGTGATCGGTGCAGATGGCGCGCGCTCGAAAGTCGGCAAGCACGAGGTGAAAGGCGCCGACAACGTCAAATGCGTGTTCGCCTACCACGAAATCGTCGCGCGACCCGACAATGGCGACGCCGCCTACGATGGAGAACGTTGCGACGTCTATTACCAAGGCAAGCTCTCGCCGGATTTCTACGCCTGGGTGTTCCCGCACGGGAAATGCGCATCGATCGGCGTTGGGTCGGCCAACAAAGGCTTTTCGCTCCGGACGGCCGTCAAAGATCTTCGGCGAAATGCCATGCTCGATCGTGCAACCACGATCCGGCGCGAAGGGGCGCCTATTCCGCTGCAGCCGCTGAAAAAGTGGGACAACGGTCGCGACGTTCTTCTGGCAGGAGATGCCGCAGGTGTGGTCGCGCCCGCCTCAGGCGAGGGCATTTATTACGCAATGCTCGCCGGGCGGCTGGCGGCGGTGGCGGCCGAACATGCGCTTCAGACCGGCGACGTCAAAGCGCTCCAAAGCGCCCGCAAGGTTTTCATGAAAGAGCATGGCCGCGTGTTCTTTGCACTCGGGCTGCTTCAACGCTTTTGGTATTCCTCCGACAAGCGTCGCGAGCGGTTCGTCTCAATGTGCGCAGACCCCGACGTCCAGCGGCTCACCTGGGAGTCGTACATGAACAAAGAGCTGGTCCGGCGCGATCCCATGGCCCACGTCCGCGTTTTCATGAAGGACGTCGCCCACCTCCTCGGCATGATCTCACCCTGGCGCAAGGGCAACCGGGACGCCGCCGGAGAAGCGGTCACCCCAAGCGGGTCGAAAGCCGCTTAACGCGCCCTGTTTGGGACCACGCATCGGGTCAATGCATCGCATCAAAGCATCGCATTGAGCCGGGTGCAGTCGGGCCTAATTAACCCGGTCGAGGAGCTGCTCGATGCAGGCCTGGGTGCAGAGTGGGGCGCTATTCGACGCCATTCTGGCGCTGATCGCTGCCGAAGCTATCGTCCTCGTCCTATTCGCGCGTCGCCGGAGTTGGTCGCGCCCGGTCCTTCGAGTGGCTGCAATGCTTGCACCCGGCGCTTTGCTATTCTTTGGGATCAAGTTGGCTGTTACGGGGGCCGATTGGCGCCCCATCATTGCCGTCATCTCTGGTGCTGGCTTGCTGCATGCCATTGATCTCGTGTTTCGGTTCCGCCGGTCTTAAGCGAACGCGCGCCACTCATCATGCCGGATCGATCGCGCGCGGCCCCTTTGCAGTCCCGCCACCGCATCGTTATGTGTAGGCCGCGCACACGAGAGAGGACAAAGCTTTGACGGCCGCCCAAGTTATGCCCGCGGCTCCAAACCGCGATATCATCGTCAATGGTGATCCGGTCACAACCGGCGCGTCCACGCTCGCTGATTTGCTGATTGAGCTTGGCTACGGCGACCGGAAAGTTGCGACGGCGATCAACGGGGATTTTGTCCCGGAGGCCGTGCGAGAGACGACGGGATTGGTGCCGAACGCGCGGATTGAAATCGTGGCGCCCAGACAGGGTGGCTAGACAGGGTGGCCAGACAAGGTGGCTGGCCCAGGTAGCTGGTCAAGGTAGGTTCGGCAGGGGTGCCAGATGAGGTGGCTGGGTAAGTCGATTGGGGTAGACGGTTAATCGCGACGGCTCGGTCGACCCGTATGTCTGAGCGAGATCGCCGCCCGCGATTGTCTTCCGCAGCTTCCTCCCATCGTCGTTGGCATCGACCAAGGACCAGTGCCGCTTGAAACGCCCAGGAAAGAACGAGCCGTCATGACGATCCACACCACTGCAGAAACAATTGCCGACGCGCTGGTTGTCTACGGTGTTCCGCTTGCTTCGCGATTGCTTCTCGGTACAGCGCAGTACACCTCACCGGCCGTTCTCGAGGCGTCGGTTCGCGCGAGCGGGACGGCGGTTGTGACCGTCTCACTTCGACGAGAGGCAGCCCGCAAAGCCGATGGCCAGGTGTTCTT
>JBCBWG010000175.1:0-7137 GCA_039817205.1 Pseudomonadota bacterium | reverse complement strand
CGCATTCCGGCGAATTGATGAGCCGGCTCACGGCTGACACCACGCAGGTGAAGTCCGCCGCGGGCAACGCCATCAGTCAGGCGCTCCGCAACAGCATCATGTTGATCGGCGCATTGATTATGATGTTTGTGACCAGCGCACAGTTATCCGTGGTCTTGCTCGTTGCCATCCCGGCGATCGTGTTCCCGCTACTCGCATACGGTCGCATCGTGCGCCGTCTCTCCCGCCGCGCCCAGGACACGCTTGCAAAATCGTCGGCGTTCGCCGCGGAAAACCTCGCCGCCGTCTCCACGCTGCAAGCCTACACGAACGAACGCCACGTATCAGATCGGTTTCGCGAAGAAGTGGGACACGCGCTCACAGCCGCAACCGATCGTCTCCGGGCACGCGCGGGCCTGACAACGGTGGCGATCGCACTGATTACGATCTCGGTTGTCGGCGTGCTTTGGTACGGTTCGTCGCTTGTCATTGCGGGGGACATGTCAGCGGGGCGGCTGAGCCAGTTCGTTCTCTACGCGGTCTTCGCAGCCGGTGCGCTTGCCGAACTGGCCGAAGTCATGGGCGAAGTCCAACAAGCCGCTGGTGCGGCCGAGCGATTGAGTGAACTTCTCGCGGTCGTCCCACCCATTGCGCCGGTCGCGAACCCGAAGCCCCTACCAGATCAGCTGACGGATGGCGTCCGCTTTGAGAACGTGTCGTTTGCGTATCCGGGTCGACCGGACACAAATGCGCTAGATGAGATCACGTTACACGCACCAGCCGGGCGGATGGTGGCACTTGTCGGACCGTCCGGTGCGGGCAAATCAACCGCGCTTAACTTGCTGTTGCGCTTTTATGATCCTGGCGCCGGACGCATAACGATCGACGGGATCAGCATTCGCGACGTGGACCTGACAGACCTTCGAAAGCGGCTCGCTCTTGTCAGTCAGGATGTGGCGCTCTTCGCCGATACCGTCTCCGAGAACATTCGGTACGGCAGTCCGGACGCCACAGACGCGGAGGTTGTGGCGGCGGCAAAGGCCGCTCAGGCCGACCGCTTCATTCGCGAACTGTCGAACGGGTACGACACCGTCGTTGGCGAACGCGGGGTGACGCTTTCGGGCGGTCAGCGCCAGCGGATTGCCATTGCGCGCGCAATCCTGCGTGATGCACCGATCCTTTTGCTTGATGAGGCGACCAGCGCGCTCGATGCAGAGAACGAGGGCGCGTTGCAGGCGGCGCTCGAGACGGTCATGCAGGGTCGGACAACATTGGTGGTCGCGCACCGGCTGGCGACCATTCAAAAGGCCGACCAAATCCTTGTATTCGATGAAGGTCGCATCGTCGAAGCTGGGACGCACGCTGAATTGATTGGCGCAAACGGGCTCTACGCGCGATTGGCTGAGCTGCAGTTTACCGGGATCGCAGCCTGAGTTTAGCGCAAGACGCGTCATGGAGGTCGCCCGCCAAGCGGACCGCCAAACGAGCGAGGGGCATCACCTATGACCGATTTCATCCTCCACCATTACCCACCGTCACCTGTGTCACAAAAGGTCAGATCCGCCTTTGGGATGAAGCAGGCGCACTGGCAGTCGGTTGTGCAAAATCGCCTGCCTGACCGGCCGGAATTGTTCGCAATGACAGGCGGTTTTCGGCGCATTCCCGTCTTGCAGATCGGCGCGGATATCTACTGCGACACGCAAATGATCCTCGCGGAGATCGACCGCCGGATGCCCGATCCGCCGCTCTATCCGCCGGAGGCGTCTGGCGCCACGATGGGGATTGCGCAATGGACCGACGGCCCACTGTTTCAGCTCGCGGTGCGGCTTGCGTTTGCGCCGGTTGCCGATCAGGCACCGCCTGAGCTGGTGGCGGACCGCGCACGCTTATATCTCGGCCCGAACGGCGATTTCCGGAAAGAGGCTGCCGACTTGCCCCACACGCTCGCTCAGGTGCGTGCGCAATTAGGATGGCTCGAAACGCGGTTTGCAAACGGTCCGGCATTCATGCTGGGCGACGCGGCGACCCATGCCGATCTCAGTGCCTGGTACCTCCTGTGGTTCATCAGAGGTCGCTACGCCGATGCGCAAACGCTCCTGGGTGAGTTCCCAAATCTCAACGCATGGAGCGATCGCATGGCGGCGCTGGGCGAGGGGACATCGACGGACATGTCCCCGGCCGACGCTCTAGCCGTTGCGGTGAAGACGGAACCAGTCACGGCCGAAGGCGATGATCCTCGCGATTGCCAAGGCCTGAAACCTGGCGATGCTGTCACGGTGACGCCTGCCACAGACAGTGGAGACCCGGCCGTCGCTGGCATCGTGCGGTGCGTCACCGTGACAGCATCGCGATCTTGCGCGAGACGGAGACGGCCGGTCGCGTGTGCGTCCATTTCCCAAGGGTCGGGTACCGCGTTGCGCTTGATCGGTGAGACCAAGCCTTAGCGCGACCGCGCGGTCCGCGCGTCAGCGGTTGGTGAGCTTCAGCTCAATCCGGCGATTCCGGCGCATGGTGGCGTCGTCCGTTCCGCGCTCTAGCGGCCGGAATTCGCCGTGGCCCGCCGCAATCAAGCGGTTCGCTGGAACACCACGGCTGATCAGGTAGCGCACGACGGACAGGGCACGCGCTGCCGACAACTCCCAGTTCGATGGAAATTCAGCCGAGTTAATCGGCCGGATGTCGGTGTGTCCATCGACCTGGAGCGCCCAGTCGAGCTCGCTTGGAATGGTCTTTGACAAATCAATAATTGCAGACGCCAGCTGATCGAGCGCCGGTGTGCCGGCTTGCGAAACTTCCGCGTCACCTGATGCGAACAACACTTCCGACTGGAACACAAACCGATCGCCAACGACACGAATATCGCGACGGCCTCTCAGCACGTCTCGCAGGCGACCGAAAAAGTCTGAGCGATAGCGTTGAAGCTCTTGGACCTGTCGAGCGAGGGCTGCATTGAGCCTCTGACCGAGGTCTCGAATGCGGTCCTGGCTGTCGGTGGCCTTTGCCTCTGAGGCCTCAAGTGCATTGTTGAGGGCTGCGATCTGGCGCCGCAATGCGAGGATTTGCTGATTGAGCAGATCAACCTTCGCGAGCGCTTCGCCGCTAACCTCTTTCTGCCGCGCGATTTCATCTTGAAGGATTGAGAGCCTTGCCGCAGCTGACGCAGCCCGCTCGGCACCGGCCGATCCCTGGTTTTCGAGCCGCGTGTTCTCGGCCCGGAGCGACGCGAGGCTCGCCTGTAGAGACGAGAGCTCATCCTCCGCCGTTTGGGTACGCCCCTTTTCCAACGACAGAAGGCTTGTCAGCTCTGAGACCTGCTGTGTGAGACGCTTGAGTGCGGTGTCTTTCGAGCCTGCTTCCTGGCTCACGAAATACTGTGCGATCATGAAAATCGAAAGCAGGAACGTGAAGACGAGCAGCAAGGTCGAGAGTACGTCGACGTAGCCCGGCCAAAACTCACCGTATTCTGCGGACCGGCGACCGGCTCGACCGCGCGCCATGGGCTTAAGCGCTCCGTCGCGTGCGTTCGATCACATCGCGTAAGGCATTGACCATTTCTGCCTGCTGCGTTGATTGCTCATCAGCCCATTGCCGGACGATATCCTGTTCCTTGCGCATCTGTACGAGCATCTGATTGACACCGTCGGTCAGTTCTCGAACCGCTGTATCATTGCCGCCGGCGTTGACCCGATCGGCAAGCTCACCAAGTGACCGCTGCATCTCAAACAGGGCTGCGTAAAGCTGCCGGTTCAGTTGCTCACCGCTGACATCGGTTCCGGGCGAAAGTTCGGTGATCCCGGACAACCACTCCTCAAGCTCGTTATAAAACCTGTTGTGGGCCTGCGTTGCCTGAAGCTCGAGAAAGCCAAGCACGAGTGAGCCCGAAAGACCAAACAGGGACGAGGCAAAGGCGGTCCCCATGCCTTCGAGCGGGGCTGCAAGACCGGTCTTCAGCTCCTCAAAAATCAACACGCTGTCGGAGACTTTTGTGTCAAGCGCCGAGATCGTCCCGCCAACGGCTTGGATCGTGGAAAGCAGTCCCCAAAACGTACCGAGCAGCCCGAGAAAAACGAGTAGGCCAACTAGATACCGGCCGGTGTCGCGGGCCTCATCGAGGCGCGAGCCGATCGAGTCCATGATCGAGCGCATTGACGTCGTCGATAGCGAGAGTGTCCCGCGGCGATCGCGAAGCATCGTCGCCATCGGGGCCAGGAGTTTCGGCTGGTGCGTGGTCGCCAGACCCGGATCAGCGATGCGGAACGCGTTCACCCATTTGATCTCGGGAAACAGCCGGAAAACCTGCACGAACGCGTAGACGATCCCGAACGCGAGAACTGCGAGGATCAGACCGTTGAGCCCTGGGTTGGATTGGAAAGCGCGAATAAATTGCGGCGCAAGGATTGCTGCGATCAATCCGACAAGGGCCAGAAAGATGAGCATGCGCATCAGATACACACCCGGCGTGGATACCGTCTTGTGCATCGGCAGCGCGCTTGATGTCGCTCGCGACCTGGCCATTGATCCCCTACTCCGCCCCACTCATTACCCGCACCGACGCAGCGCTTTGGCCCACCGGAGACGTTGCCCATGTATCCCTCGGCCCGTGCATCCCCAGGCCCGTGCATCCCTAGGCCCGTGTCACTCTAGGACGTCAGTCCAATGCGCCATGATGGCGCCAAATGGTTTGACGTCGGACGACCCCGCCCATCCCTAGCTCAAGATTATGACTGCGAAAACAGGCGAACGTTTGCACGATTCGTGTCGATGCAAGTTGAGCGCAAATCAGGCAGCCGCCGCCAAAGCTTTTTGCAGACTGCGCTGAATATTGGGGTTGCCTGCGATGACGTGGCCGCTGTCCAGCATCGACTGGCCGCCGTCGAGGTCGCTGACGAGGCCACCGGCCTCGCGCACGAGCAGAATACCAGCCGCCATATCCCACGGCTGAAGAGCCCGCTCCCAAAAGGCGTCAAACCGGCCGGCCGCCGTCCATGCCAAATCGAGCGCCGCCGAGCCCGTCCGTCGAACGCCGGCGGTCCCCGTCATCACCACATCAAGATCGCGCCGGAACGCAGCATGCCCAGGCCGCCCACGGTGGGGAATGCCAGTACAAACGAGCGCTTCTTCAAGATTGCGCCGGGCGGACACCCGAAGCCGCCGGTCGTTGAGAAACGCACCGCGCCCCTTCTCGGCGGTGAAGGTTTCGTCGGTCACGGGGTTCATCACGAGCGCTGCAACGATCGCGCCTTCCCGCTCCAGTGCGATCGAGATGCAGAACAGGGGCACGCCGTGAAGGAAGTTCGTCGTGCCATCAAGCGGATCGACGATCCAGGTGTGGGTCTTGTCTGTTCCCTCAACGCGGCCCCGTTCCTCCATCTCGAAGCAGTAATTGGGCCGCGCTCTGTTCAGCTCTTGGAACAGTGTCTCTTCCGCTTTCAGGTCGGCCGCTGAGACGAAGTTGGCCGGCCCTTTAATCGAAACCTGAAGCTGCTCGACCTCACCAAAATCGCGCGTGAGACGGCGAGCCGCTTTGCGGGCAGCGCCCGTCATGATGTTCATCAGCGCTGAGGCTGGCATGGAGGTCTAACCTGTCTTTGGGCCCCGGAGCGGGGCTTTGCTGCGGTGGCCTCGCGGCCATCGTCGGGTGATTTTGGATGGCTCAGTTCTGACGTACGAGCTATGGCGGTCTGCACAGGGGCTGTGAGCGCCCAGGCAGGCTTCGGCGTCGAATATCGCCTTTCGAAGACCGATCCAACCCGCAAACTTTAATTGGCAGGGTGGCACGGAACGGGCTCGGCTAACGGCTGGGCGCAGTGAGTGATGCGCGCCCCAAGGCTGCTTGCTGCAAGAACCCAGTTGCCTCGGCTTTCGCACGCGCGACGAGGTCGCTTGGCAAAGACATCAGCGCTTTATCGAGTGCCTTGTCCTTGAAGCCAGAGGCCTCAGCGATCAGGCGCCATTTTGCAGCCCGCTCCAGATCCTTGGGCACGAGCTTTCCGTCGAAGTAGAGATACGACAGGCGGTTTTGAGCGCCCGGAATGCCTTTGAGTGCCGCTGACTTCAAGTACTCGACCGTGCGCGGGCGGTCTTCGTTGAGGCCGCGCCCCTGCAAGAGCAACACCGCGTACTCATACTGCGCGATCGTCAGCCCGTTATCAGCCGCCCGCCGAAGCCAGAGCGCGGCTTTGTAAGCGTCTGTGTCCACGCCATGGCCGGTGTCGTAAAGCGTTGCCAAGTCGTACTGTGCGCGCGCGATATTCTGTTTGGCGGCGTACGCGAGATGTAACGCCGCTCGTCGTGGATTTTCGGGTTTCCCCCGCCCTGACAAAAAGGAGAGGGCAAGATTGTAGTTGGCGAACGCATGCCCCGTGCGGGCGGCTTTCTCGAACAACAACGCCGCGATGTCGGGATCTTTTTTGACACCCGTCCCCCCAACATGCAGCAGCGCGAGCGCGAACGTACCTTCGGGATCGCCTAGCTGGTCAGCAGCTTCATAGGATTGCACGGCCCGGCCAAGATTGACGCTGACGCCGAGCCCCTCCTGATAAATGCGACCGATCAAGGTATGGGCCTGGGCCGCTCCGGGGCGGCCGGCCTTGGCTTGGGCTTTCGCGAGGCGAAGCGATGTCAGGTAGAGGCCTTGTTCGTAGGCAATGTAGGCTGCGTTCTCGCCTGTCGGAATTGACGATGTTGGCCCGAGCGGACGCCTCAAACGCGCTGGCGGGGCAAGCGCCGATTGCAACGGGTAACGGGTTTCGGCCGTTGGTGGGATTGGCCCGGTCGCAGCCGGAAGCGTGGACCGGATTTGAGGTGTGCTGCGACGCTGCTGCGTTGCGCCACGGCTCGCGCGCGGACGCTCAGATGGCCGCGCGTCTGGGGACCGCATGCGCCACGAGCTGGATTCGGCTGCGGCCGGCGTTGTAAGCGCGAGCCCCCAACAGGCTGCAAAGGTCAGAGCCACAGCGCCGGCGGTCGCGATCACTGGGACGCCCGCCCTCAGCCTGGGCTTGAGATGGTACCTCGGCTTGAGATGATACCCGGGCTTGAGATGGCACGAAGGCAGAGACCTAGTCATTCAGCACCAGTGGTTTTGGCGCGAGAAGCGCTTCGTAAATGGCCTCAAGCAAGGTTTGAACTGCGCTTTCCGTGGCGGCCGTTCCGTCA
>JBCBWG010000174.1:0-7232 GCA_039817205.1 Pseudomonadota bacterium | reverse complement strand
CCCATTCGCGGCATTTTCGATATTGGCTTCGTGCTAACCGCCAGCGTCCGCCTGCTCCCCCGGTTTCTGGCAGAAGCGGGACCAGCGTTTCCAAACGCAACGTTCCAGGTTCGCACCGGCCTGTCCCAGGACCTCGCCCAAGAGGTGGCACGCGGCGCGCTCGATGCGGCAATCGTGACGGCCGGAGAACATGAGGCATTTGTCCCCGGAGTGCGCGCAACCACGCTCACGCGAGAGGCGCTGATGTTTTGTTCGCCGGGCAACCAACCGGACCGGCCCATCGCGCAGTGGCTTGAGGACGTCCCTTTCGTGCACTTCACACCGGACAGCGGCATCGGTGGTCTCATCGCCCAGTTTCTCCAGGCCCAGCCAACCGAGCCCAGGGAGGTGATCATCCTGGACACGGTGGAAGCCGTTGCAGAATGCGTCCGTGCCGGTGTCGGGTCCGCAATCCTACCGGAACCGGATGTGCGCAGATATGGTGGCGACGCCATCCGCCTCATGCCGATTTCGCCGACGCCCGTGTCACCGGCAAACGCACCTCAGCTCACGCGGCGCCTTGTGCTGCTGACCCGAAATGGTGACGCGCTCGATCAGGCCCGCGAGGCCATCGCCGCAGTCCTGGCGCCGGACCGCGACAACGGCAGCGCCAACACTTGAACAATTCAACGATTGTTGTCTTGTTGCCCGATGACCAACGACCAAGCCGTTATCGCGCTTGCAGCCGTCGCGCAGATCAACCGGCTCGAAATCTTCCGGCTGCTCATTCGCCTCGGAGAAGCGGGCCTGCCTGCCGGCGAGATCGCAAACCGGTGCGACCTTAGCCCGACGCGCTGCTCCTTTCATCTTAAGGAACTCGAGCACGCGGGACTGATCAACAGTCGGCGTGAGGGTCGTTTCATTCGCTACGCGATCACCGTCCCAGCCGTCAGAGACTTGATGAGCTTTTTGACAGAAGACTGCTGCGATGGGCGACCTGACATGTGTGGCAACGCGTTGGCAGCGAGTGCATCGGATACCGATACCGCCATCGCCACGTCTTTAACTCGCGTGGTCCATCGCGAGCCCGCAGACAGCTGAATTTCCGTCTGCATAAATCCAATCCACAACGTATCTCGTTGCAGGTCAAACACACGGTGCTTCTTACGGACGCAGAAGATGCTTTGGAGCGTGGTTAATTATAGTGGTGGACGACGGCGATTTCCGTTCTCCGCCAGCGAGGAAGTGCCGCGATTGAGGCGTCAAACGAACACGCCGCACAGCCATTGCGAGGCCCGCGCGCGTTAGACATGAAAGATCTTTGAATTTGGTCAATCTTCCGCTTGATTCCCCTGATGTCCTGACAATACTGACAGGGCAGGCGGAAACGACCAGCCAGTCTTCCTGATTTTTATTTCATTATCTCGAACAGTTTTTCGGCAAGCAATTTCCAGGGTCTGTCCCGTGTGCGCGGCTTTCTGGGGGGAACGCGGCGCACAACACAGAGACGTCCTTGGCTGAGCGCGGTGATCTCCGGATCACCGCGCTCTTTCTTTTCGAAGCCAGCGCGTCTTTAACCATAAAGCGACTGAAGTGCTCGAACCGCGCGTAGTGTCATGTCCTTCAGTTCGGGCACGAGTGGCACGGGATAAGACGAGACCTTTGCAACCACGAAGTCACCGGCCGGATCAACAAACAGATGCTGGCCGTGAATGCCCATCGCAAAGACGAGCGGCGTGTCTCGGTGCTCGATGTACCATTTGCTCCGATAGTGCATGTCGGCACCCGGGTAATGCTCATGAAAATTTCCGGCGACCCAAGCGGCCCGATCCCCACCCGTCGCGATGTCATGGATCCAAGCCTCAGGCACGACCTGGCACCCAAGCGTCCCGGCACCGTTTTGCGCGACCATCCGACCGACGCGGGCAAGATCTCGCACAGTCATGTTGAGGCCGCCCGCGCAACGCGGTGCGCCTAAGCGATCGACCGTAATGTAGGCGTCCACTTCGGCACCCATCGGCTGCCAGATCAGCTCTGAAAAGAGATCCGCAAAGCGGGCGCCGGCTGCACGCTCGATGACCCAGCCCATCAGGTCTGTGCACGGTGACACATAGTTAAACGGCCCGCCGTGTTGTCTGTCGCCGTCCTTGAGCGTGCGAAAGAAGGACCTCAGATCCGTCTCCGTCTCGCCCGGCTGAAGCGGGTTCCAATTCGTCGATTTGCGGTACGCGATGATCGGGCCGCCAGTCGCCAGGTAGTCTTCGTTAAACGAAATCCCAACGCGCATATCGAGCAGCTGACGGATTGACGCGCCTTCAAATGCTGTTCCGCGCACTTCCGGAAGGTAGCGCTCTACAGCGGCTTCAAGATCGAGAACGCCGCGATCAACAAGAATGCCCGCCAAGAGTCCGAGCATCGATTTCGAAACAGACATCAGGATGTGCGGGTCTTGAGGCGTCATCCCGTTGGCATAGTGCTCGAAGACGACCTTTCCCGACTTCAAAACAACAACTGCGTCGGTGGACGTTGCCTTCAGGTAGCCGTCCCAGTCGAGCGGCTGGCCGTCCGTTCCCATCACTGACACACCCGATAGATCCGTGACCTCGGTCGCGAACGGCTCAGCTCTCGCCGCACCGCATCTAATATTGGCTGTCGGGATGATCTCGCGAACGTGGTGAAACGCCCAATGACAAAACGGGGCCGTGCGCCAGTTGGCGAGCGTCACCTGCGCGTCAGCCTCCGGCGGAAATCCAACCATTAATTCAGGCATAAATTCCTCCTACGGAAAACTGCGCCAACGTCTTTCTCACGCAAGCCGCTTGCCGCAAATCAAGGCGCTCGCTACACGGACCACATCCAATCCGACAGCAACGCATGCAGCTGTCGCGATCCGCGTTTCCCCGGCAGCAACGGGGGAAAACCGACGGCGCAACCCAAAGCGGAACCTAGAGCACAGCCATGATTGAACTCCTGCAATTCATCTCATACCTCATCACGCTCTACGTTTACGTGCTTCTCGCCTCAGTCATCTTTTCCTGGCTCGTTGCATTCAACGTGATCAATCCGCACAACCAATTCGTTCGCACGATTTGGCAGACGCTTGATGCCGTCACTGAACCGGTATTACGACCGATCCGTCGGATGCTGCCCAACATGGGTGGGCTCGACCTGTCACCGCTCGTCCTGTTGCTCGGTCTCTTTTTCGTGCAATCGGTTATTCTGCCAAATATAGCGAAGGCGGTGGCCTAGATCCGAACGCCGGGATCCGCATGCTCAGGATCCGTGCGCCTGTACGTGAAATTTCGGTCCCGACATCTGAAAGCAACACCGGCCAAATGCGACTGCGCGTTGCGGGCCCAATACAACAGGAGCCCGCACTTATGGCAGACGCTCAGATCATCGATGGCAAAGCCATCGCAGCCGATGTCCGCGCAAACGTTGCCAGCCAAGTCGCAGCGCTGAAACGCGAGCACGCGATCGTGCCGGGCCTCGCAGTTGTCCTTGTTGGCGAAGATCCAGCGAGCCAGGTCTACGTCCGCAACAAGGCCAAGCAAACGGTCGAGTGCGGCATGAATTCCATCGAACACAAGTTACCCGACACGACATCCGAAGATGATTTGTTGGCGCTCGTTGGTGAACTCAACCGAGACGACAGCGTCCATGGCATTCTCGTACAAATGCCGCTGCCGAAACAGATCAACGCCGAGCGTGTGATCGACGCGATTGATCCCGAGAAAGACGTCGACGGGTTCCATCCGATGAGCGTTGGTCGTCTGTCGATCGGCCAGAAGGGCTTCGTCCCTTGCACGCCCGCTGGATCAATGATCCTTCTGAATAGCCTCGGCCGTGATCTCTCCGGTCTCCACGCCGTGGTCATCGGTCGGTCGAACATCGTCGGCAAACCGATGGCGCAGCTGCTTTTGCAAGCCAATTGTACCGTCACGGTCGCGCATTCGCGGACGAGGGACCTCCCAACCGTCACCCGCGAGGGCGACATCGTCATCGCAGCGGTCGGTCGGCCGGAAATGGTGCGCGGGGACTGGATCAAATCCGGCGCACTCGTCATCGACGTCGGCATCAACCGCGTCGACAATGGCCGCGGAGATGGCAAAACGAAGCTCGTCGGCGACGTCGCCTTCGATGAGGCAAAATCCCACGCAGGCGCAATCACGCCCGTCCCAGGCGGCGTTGGCCCCATGACCATCGCCTGCCTCTTGAAAAACACCGTAGAAGGGGCTGCTCGAAGCGCGGGCGCTTGAGTTTCAGACGGTAGGCCGGTGGGTTGGATCGGCGCTTGGAAAGAGCAGCGGCCTCGAAATTTACGTTCGAAGGCCGATGCGCCCGACTACATCGGCGTGCCGAGGACGAGGGTCCAAAACGTTTTGAACTCAGTTTTGGGATCGTCTACGAGGGCGATGCCCATGTGGGTGGCGTCGGCCAAAAGCAGGTTCTTGTTGTGGCCCGGACTTTGTTTCCAGCCCTCGAAAACCTCGCGGAGATCTTTTTGACCCGTGCCGACGTTTTCGGCGGCCAAGCGCGCGCGGAAGCCCGTGCGTTTGACGCGATCCCAAGGGTTCGACCCATCTGAGCCGTAGTGCGAAATCCGATCCCAACGGGCAAGATCGCGTGAATGCATTTTCGCCGCGCGCGTCAACTGCGGATGCAGCTTAAGGCCGCGCAGCCCCTTCGTCCGGCGATAGTCGTTGATAAGTGTAAGTGCTGCCGCCGGGCTCAGCCGTGTGTTCGAATAATCGCGATCGGCGAGCGCCCCACGCGGCGCTTTCGCAAAGCTTCCGGGTTTTGCGCGATCGTCGAGCGCTGCAACGCGCGTCCGGCTGTCGGCCACTTTTGGTTTCGGTGCGCCAGCCTTTGGCTCGAAGCCCCTCGAAAACAGCGGACCCGAACTCCGACGTGCGGCTGCCGACGGCGCCGTGCTGTCATCATTGAAGCCAAGCGATACGTTTTGCGAACCCATGCTGCATCCGGCGATGAGCGGGGCGATGGCCAGGGCTCCAAGGGCTGCAAAAATAGGCTTCATCTTCAAACGTCTCCGAGGCACGCAAGAACACCACGACCGGGACACTACCTGAGAGCGATTGACCGCCAGTTAAGACTAACGGTCGGTTACGACAGATCTCGTAAACGCATGGCCCTGTTCGAGCCATTGGTCTCAGCTGCAAGCGTGACTGGAGTGGGGCACACCTCTGACGAAGTCGCGGCAAACGCTTCGTTTCGGCGAGCCCAACAACACGTTCGCGAGAGAACTCCTTCGTGAACGACGCTCGACACATAAATTGGATTTCGGCGGCGGGGGCCGTTTGCGTCTGTGACGGTGTCGCATCGGATGTAGTGTCAACCAGCGCAATCAGTCGGCGCGATTAGACAATCGCTTCCGTTTGCAGCCATGGTGCGGGTCACGGGCGATTCGTATGCGCAACGCATCTGAGGTTTGCATCTGAGGTTTGACTGGCACACCTGAAAGCGCCGCGTCTGCCTGCCGCCCGACCAACTTCGGCGTGTCTCACCCTGTTCCGCGTTCTTTGTCCAACATCGGCCGATGACGCAGAGGGTCCCATGCTGGTTGCATGTGCCGATCAAATGCAGTCGCCTTGGAGCGCCGCAACCGCGGTGCTTGCTCTTGTGCGGATTGCGCCTGCGAACGGGGTGACACGCAGCGAGCTGACCCGGGATCTGACGCCGCTGCTCTCCCACAAGCTTTCGCCATCGGAATTCCGCGCTGAATTGGACGGAGCGGTTCTGGCGCTCGACGAGGCCGGACTGATCATAGAACACCGCGGTCGCTTCCGATTGACTGAGACAGGACGCCAGGACGTTGCAGCGCGCCTCGGAATGGCGAGCCTTTCACAGCGTGGCAGCGATCCGACTGATGCAGCAGACGGTTGGACAGAGATCCGCGATCAGCATTTGACAGCGCTTGCGTTGCAGCGGCCTGAGCTACCGCTGACGCGCAAGAAGCTTCTCGCGAAACCGGATGGGCTGCGCATGGCGATCGTCCAGCGCGCGTTTGATCTCAAATTACGCCGCGTGCCAACGCCCGCACGGATCAGAGCTGCCCTGGCTGGCGTTGCACTCAAGCGCGTGATGCGCGGCGAGCTCTCGACTGACATCCGCGTCGACGGCGGCGTCGATGCGGCAACCGGTCGAGCTCTCGCGGCACACCTTGCCCGTCGCCCACGCCCGTTCTCAAGTGACACGCAACTGATCGCAGCGCTTGCCGCCGAGGTCATCGGAGCCGCCCAATCCGACCCGGCAACACTGCGTCTGGTTCTCATTCGGCAGTACGTGAACACCTTCGGTGTCGGCGCGGTGCAAGCTGACATCGGACCGCCTGAGCAAACGCAATCCGTGCGGGCCGACATCGATGACGGTAAGGCATTACCCGACGCCAATGAAGAAGCATCGGCTCGCATGGAAGCATTCGTCGACGCCGTTCTGACGGCCGCAGAAAATTGCAGCCGCGGATGGGCCGGCAACCGGAAAGCCTTTGTGAGCGAGACGTACGATCTCTGGAGCGCTGGTTCCGGCGCTGCGCGTCTTGAGCTTGATGACTTCAAGGCTTTGCTCGCCGAAGCCCACCGCACCGGGCACGTCACACTCGCGGGCGCAGACCTGAAAACACCCACGGAACTTGATGCGTTGAGACGCTCAGAAATACCGCATCGCAACACGGCGTGGCACTTCATCCGGCTCGATACGTGATCACGACGGAACTGCCCCGAGCCTCTAAAGCCGCCCCGATTGACACAAAGTACTGAGGACCCAGACCCGCATGACACAGACCGCTCCATTGGCACTGCCCGCAGATCAAGTGGCCGCAGCCTTCGAGCACTCCATCACCTGGGAGGACGACATCTGGCGGGCGGACCCCGTTGATGTCGAGCAGGTCCATGCGGACGCGCGCACAAAATTCTTCGACCTGCTTTTATCCGTGGTTGAGAAAGACACGCAGGCTGTGCCAGCGCGCATCCTGCTTTTTCATGGGCAGTCTGGCGCTGGTAAAACACACTTGATCCGCGCGCTCAGAACAACATCGCATAAGCGGGAAGTGGCCTACTTTGGCTACGCACAGATGACGCCGGACGTCGAGAAATATGCCGACTATTTCCTGAAGCGACTGCTGAACTCTCTCGATAAGCCTTACGATCCAGACGAGACCGACGGTGAAGCGGGGCTCGCGCGGCTGACGCGAAAGCTCGTGGCCGACTGCGACGACATTTCGGCCAATGACCTTG
>JBCBWG010000173.1:0-7239 GCA_039817205.1 Pseudomonadota bacterium | reverse complement strand
ATGCGCTTTCGCCTCGGGGATAGAGTAGGTGCCGAAGTGGAAGATGCTCGCTGCCAGCACGGCGCTGGCGCCGCCTTTCAGCACGCCGTCGGCGAGGTGATCGAGGGTGCCGACGCCGCCGGATGCGATCACAGGGACCGACACGGCATCTGAGATCGCGCGCGTGAGATCCAGGTTGAAGCCGATCTTGGTTCCGTCGCGATCCATCGACGTCAGCAGGATTTCGCCGGCACCGAGCGCGACGACCGCGCGCGCGTACGTGACCGCATCGATGCCGGTCGGCTTTCGCCCGCCATGGGTGAAGATCTCCCAGCGCTTCGGCTCGCCCGTCGCGTCGTCGCTCACCTGTTTCGCGTCGATTGCGACGACGATGCACTGGGCGCCGAACTTTTCAGCGGCGTCTTTCACAAGCTGTCGGTTGGTCACAGCCGCCGTGTTGATTGAAACTTTGTCGGCGCCGGCCGCCAACAGACGACGCACGTCCTCGACGGTCCGTACGCCGCCGCCAACCGTCAACGGCATGAAGCAGCGCTCGGCTGTCCGCGTCACGATATCGAGCAACGTGCCACGGTCTTCGTGACTTGCGGTGATATCGAGGAAGCAAAGCTCATCGGCGCCGGCAGCGTCATAGGCGCTGGCCGCTTCAACGGGGTCCCCGGCATCGACCAGGTCGACAAAGTTGATGCCTTTGACGACCCGGCCATCTTTGACATCGAGACAGGGAATAAGCCGGGTCTTGAGCGTCATGATGTTGGTGGCTCCCAGGCATTGGCAACGGTCGAGATGTAGCCGATGACGAGGTCGGCTGCGCGATCCTTTTGCGCAACGGCCGGATCGAGCCCGGTGAGCGACATCGCAGCAACCCGAGGAACCGATGCGAGCAGCCGCTTCAAATCAGATGCCGACGGGCCGTTTGGAACAGCATAAGAATTGGTCCGGACCTGCGCTGCGTCCTGCACGTCCATGTCGAAATGAACGTACGCCCCGTGCGCGTTCGAGAGGCGCGATACGAGGTCGTCTTCTGTCGTCACAGGCGTCAGTTTCGCATCCGCCATCGTCACCTGCTCGGCGCGATCCATGTCGCGCGCGCCAATCAGCGCTGTATGCGTCAGTGAAACGGGGCTTAATCCGACGGCCTCTTCCGCCAGCGTCCGGTAGGCGCGCCCGGCGATCATCGCGAGCGCCATACCCTCCCAAAGGCCCGTGGCGGTCGTCTCGGGCGTATTGAGATCAGGATGGGCGTCGAACCACGCGACGCCAAGCGTCTCGTTGATTGCATCATTGGGCAGCCCTGATCCAAGGCCACCGACGGCGCCGAGCGCTGCCATTGAGCAGCTACCCGCGAGCACAATCGGCAACTCCCCTTGCGTGGTCGCTTTCCGGACTTCGCCAGCAATATCGGATGCCATGGCAAATCCAGACGGCAGGTCTTCGGGATAGTCGCTGTCGGACGCGAGCATGGTCTCGACGATCTCATGCCCATCCTGGCTCAAACGCGCGGGCAAGCCAGCTTCTCGCAACGCCCAAGGCAGATCGCACCACGTCACACCGCGCGGCTGGTTTGGCCAATAGGCATAAATGAGGGTGATCTTTGCCATTAGCCCCTCACCCCGTTTTCGGCCAGCTGCGCCAACCGGGCGAGCGCGACCTTGCCCTCGATCCGGCCATCATAGAGCGCGCGCCCCGAGATGGCACCTTCGAGAATTTGCGCATCGGGCGCTGCCAGCGCTTCGATGTCGTCCATGCTCGCCAAGCCTCCTGAGGCGATGACCGGAATAGCAACGGCGTTGGCGAGCGCAATCGTTGCCGCGAGATTGAGCCCGGCCAAAACGCCGTCACGGTCGATATCGGTGAATATGAGAGCGGCGACACCGGCGTCCTCGAACTGCCGCGCGAGATCAACCGCTGTCAGCTCACTCGTCTCAGCCCAGCCTTCGACGGCAACCTTGCCGCCCTTCGCATCAATCCCAACGGCCACCTGACCCGGAAACGCTTTACAGGCGGTGCGGACAAGATCTGGATCACGGACAGCTGCGGTTCCGAGGATCACCCGGCGTACGCCCCGACTGAGCCAATGTTCAATCGTTGGCAGGTCGCGGATGCCGCCGCCAAGCTGGCAAGGAATGCCGATCGCACTGATAATGGCGTCGACCGCGTCGGCGTTGACCGGACGACCCTCGAATGCGCCGTTCAGATCAACGATATGGAGCCACGCAAAGCCGTCGCTTTCAAACGATCGGGCCTGCGATGCCGGGTCCGTGTTGAAGACCGTCGCTTGACCCATGTCGCCAAGCTTGAGGCGGACGCAGTCACCATCTTTGAGATCGATTGCGGGAAACAGGATCAAGAACATCTCCGTCTGGAAGCACTGACGGCGGAGCAAGCGCGCCCGTCACAGGATTGCTATTTTGTTCTACTACGCCCATGGATGAGGAGGCGTCTCAGGCAACGCCCTCAGGTCACCGCGCTGTTCGAGCGTTTAAGTTCAATCCACGTCAGTACATCAGTCATCCAGCCGCCGAAACCATGTCTCTCCAGTCGCCGCTTTTTTCAGCCAAAGAGCCAGCCCGTGAGGCCGCTGCCCGAAAGGTGCGGCTGAGCGAGGCCGATGCCATCGATGTCTGGATTGCACGCTGGATGCGCGTTCGGCGCAAAGACATCCTCGCACGGTACGGCTGTGACTCACGCCGCCTGTACGAAGTCTGGACCGGCGAAAAGCATCCGGCCGCGAAGGACAAGGCACGCCGTCGTTTTCTCGCGGAGTATCCGGAGCTTGCTGATCGCGTTGACTTTGGCGATCACCGGACAATCCCGCGCGGACCGGACCCGGAACGGCAATTGGTGTTGTTCGATGCGTCGGACCGCTAACGGCGCGTCCACCTGATCTGGCGCAAAATTCGCTAACCCGGGACTTTTCCGACACGTCATCCGCGCAAGCTCGTACGTGTTCCCACCGGCGATCAAAAAGAGAACATTTCAAAAACTTTTGCTGGACAAACCATACCGCGAGTCGGTATGTTCACCCAACGTTCTCTCTCCCCAGTCACCTGCCCCACGTGACCTGAGAACGCCCCAACGGTCCTTCTGGACGGATTGAGGTCTGAAGCAGACGGTTCCGCGTCGCGTTCTGTCTTGAGATCTCTGCGTCCCGTCCGAAGGCCGCCCCTTATTCGAGATCCCATCCTGACCATTGGTTCTTGGGATCGCATCGCGCGGAGCCTGGCATGACAACGTTTCTTGTGAGCTACGACTTGGCTGAGACGCGTCCAGAGGCACTTGCGCAAAGGAGTGCGCAACTCGCGCATGTCTTGATGATGCTCGGTTCGGCTTGGGCACAACCACTGGCGAACACGTGGTATGTGCGCACAGAACTCGATGCGGACAGCCTGGAGACGATGATCAACCAGTGGTTAGAAGACGACGATCAACTTCTGGTGCAGGATGTCACAAGTCAGGCGTTGCTGACGAACGCGCGCCTCAGATGGTTTCGCCGCCGCGATGATGGAAAGACGTCGCCAGCAGATGACGCGGGACATCCACGACCACAGAGCGCGATGGCCTATGCCGGAGGCCAGACCACCCGACTTGGCGGGATCAGCGAGCCCGTGACGCTTGTGCAGGCTCTCGCCAACGCCGTGTAGGTCTGTCCTGGCGCGGTGGCACTGTCACGGCCGTAAGCGCGCTTGGGCCAACTCGCTCAGGCCAACTCGCTCAGGCCGAGCCACCCAGGCCAACTCGCCCAGGCTGACCCGCCCAGGCTGACCCGCTCAAACCAACGAGATCGGGCGCCCTTAGCTTAGCCGACCGTGACAATGCTTGTACTTTTTGCCGGAACCACAGGGACACGGCGCATTGCGCGCAACCTTGCCCCACGTTGACGGGTCGCTCGGATTGCGCGCGCCAGCTGCAACGCGTGTCCGGACCGGCGCTGTCTTGAGCTCGCCGTCGTCTTCGTACCCCTGCTCGTACCGATCCGCCTCGGCACTGATGGCCTGATCCGCCAGCGCGAAATGATCGAGGCCGTCGCCGATGAGCTCCGGTGCCGGGTGGTACGCTTCCAACTCTGGCAGCTCACTCTCTTCGAACAATGGAGAATCCGGTGCGAGCTGCAGGTGCATGATCTGGCCCGTGACAACCTCGCGGAGCCGGTCGAGCATGGCGTTGAACAGGAGGAACGCTTCCGATTTGTACTCGATCAGCGGATCGCGCTGACCGTAGGCGCGGAAGCCAATGACCTGACGCAGATGTTCAAGCGTCACGAGGTGTTCCCGCCAGAGGTGGTCCAGCGTTTGCAGCAGAACCGCCTTCTCGACGTCTCTAATAAGCTCGGTCCCAATCTCCGTCTCTTTCGCTTCGGCCTTATCGTCGACGGCCTTCGTCAGACGCTCGCGGATCTCTTCATCCGCGATGCCCTCCTCGGCAGCCCAATCGGCAATCGGCAGGTCCAGATCAAAGATTTGCCGGACCTCTTCGGTCAGCTTGCCGGTCTCCCACTGCTCGGCGTAGGCGTTCTCGGGGATGGATTTCGCGACCATCGCCTCAATGACGTCGTGGCGCATGGACCGGATCGTCTCCGAGACGTCATCGTCGCCCATGATCGCCACGCGCTGGTCAAAGATGACCTTGCGCTGGTCGTTCATGACATCGTCGTACTTCAGGATCTGCTTACGAATATCGAAGTTGCGCGCTTCCACCTTTTTCTGCGCCATCTCCAATGACTTGTTCATCATTGGGTGCGCGATCGCTTCTCCCTTCTGCAGGCCAAGCGTGCCGAGGATCTTGTCCATCCGTTCGCCACCGAAGATGCGCATCAGGTCATCTTCGAGCGACAGGTAAAATTTTGATCGGCCGGGGTCGCCCTGACGACCGGCACGGCCTCGAAGCTGGTTGTCGATCCGGCGGCTCTCGTGGCGCTCGGTGCCGATGACGTAGAGGCCACCGGGGCGCGTTTCGATCTTCGCGGCTTTCTTGCCTTTCGCCGGGGCGACCTCAATCTCCTCGCTCGCCTCAAGCACCTGCGCGCGGTTGGCGTCGATTTCGCTTTGGATCTTTGCGACCTTTTCGGCATGCCCGGCCTGATCGGCATCCTCGCCGACCTCCTGGCTGACGCGCATGTCAATGTTGCCGCCGAGCTGAATGTCGGTCCCGCGGCCGGCCATGTTCGTCGCAATCGTGACCGATCCCGGCGCACCAGCTTGGGCGATGATCTGGGCTTCCTGCTCGTGATAGCGCGCGTTCAGGACCTGGTGGGTAACGCCGCGCTGCTTAAGCTTTTGGGCAAGTAGCTCGCTTTTCTCGATCGAACCGGTACCGACCAGGATCGGCTGCTCCCGCTCCCGCGCCCGCTCGATTTCGTCGATGATCGCGTCCCACTTCTCTTCTGCGGTCCGGTAGATCTCGTCGTCGTCGTCGACGCGCGCGATCTCGAGGTTGGTTGGGATTTCGAGGACATCCAGCCCGTAGATGTCCATGAACTCGTCGGCCTCGGTCGCAGCCGTGCCGGTCATGCCGCCGAGCTTTTCATACAGGCGGAAGTAGTTCTGGAACGTGATCGACGCGAGTGTCTGGTTTTCCGGCTGGATCTCGACGTTCTCTTTCGCCTCAAGCGCCTGGTGCAGGCCCTCGGAGAAGCGTCGCCCGGGCATCATGCGGCCCGTGAATTCGTCGATGAGCACGACTTCATCATTTTTCACGATGTAATCGCGGTCGCGCAGAAACATCTTGTGTGCGCGCAGGGCCTGGGTCGCGTGGTGGACCACCGTGACGTTGTCGATATCGTAGAGCGACCCTTTGATCAGCCCGTCGTCGGCGAGCAGCTTCTCGAGCTTTTCGTTGCCCTCTTCCGAGAAGGTCACCTGCTTCTGCTTTTCGTCCAGCTCAAAGTCGGCGGGCTCCATGTGCACCATGTACTTGTCGATGGAGATGTAAAGATCCGCCTTGTCCTCGACCGGTCCGGAGATGATCAGAGGCGTCCGCGCTTCGTCGATGAGGATGCTGTCGACCTCGTCAACAATCGCGAAGAAATGGTCGCGCTGGACCATCTCGTCGCGGGACATCTTCATGTTGTCGCGGAGGTAGTCGAAGCCGTACTCGTTGTTCGTGCCGTACGTCACATCGGCGGCATAGGCAGCCTTGCGCTCGTCGTCCTCAAGCTCGTTCGTGATGCAGCTGACCGAAAGGCCGAGGAAATTGTAAACTTGGCCCATCCAGCCCGCGTCACGCTTGGCGAGGTAATCGTTGACGGTGACAACGTGGACGCCCTTGCCCGCCAGCGCGTTGAGGTAAACGGCAAGGGTTGCGACAAGCGTTTTTCCCTCACCCGTTTTCATCTCGGCGATTTTGCCCTCGTGCAGCGCCATGCCGCCGATCAGCTGAACGTCAAAGTGGCGCTGACCCAACGCCCGCTTGGCCGCTTCGCGCACCGTCGCAAAGGCCGGGACGAGCAAGTCATCAAGCTTGGTCCCAGATGCGATCTGCTGTCGAAACGCGTCGGTCCGCGCGCGCAACTGCTCATCGCTGAGCATGGAAACCTCAGGCTCCAGCGCGTTGATCGCGTCAACGCGGGCCTGGAAATTCTTCACGCGCCGATCGTTGGACGAGCCAAAGAATTTGGAAGCGAGTTTGCCGAGGGAGACCATTTTTAGAAGTGCCCGTGGTTTAGCCCAGTTGTCGTTGGCCCAGTTAGAATGGGGTGGCATGCGCAAGACGCGCTGCCGCGGCAGATTTTGAAGCAAGATCGGTGCGTACTGACCGGTTGAGGGTATCGCACGAACACTCTCGACGAACACCCGGCGACGTCTCATCCACAAACTGGCCAATTGCCGATTTTAGGAGGGACGGTGCTGCCGGGGATAACAATCTTGTCCCGAACACGCTGGACATAGGAAGTGGGGTCTCCCTTTGTCAATTGAGAGACCGACGCGCGACCTGTGATCGAACGAACCAAAAACATCGGTTTAGCTCTACGCAAATTGAGCCGCACACGTCTCATCTGGCAACTCTGTCGAACGTTTCATTTGGCTTAGAGAACGGCCAGGGCTATGCGTTCGCCAAAGATCATTTGCCGGATAAGAAAGGTGAACTTGTGAGATTTTTCCTCAGCGTTGCTGCCATTGCAGCGGCGGGCGTGGTTTCGCTCATGACCCCGCCAGCGGTCGCAGACGAAGCGAAGGTGATCGCAAAAGTGGACGGTCAGGTGATCACGGAACAGGACCTGGTTCTGGCCGAGCAAGAGATCGG
>JBCBWG010000172.1:0-7310 GCA_039817205.1 Pseudomonadota bacterium | reverse complement strand
CTGGATTGAGGAGCGCCAAACGTTTCGGATCGCAGATGACAATCATCCGACCCGCTTTTTCGATAAGGCCATCGCCCGCAAATCGGTTCAGGATCGATGTCACCGTTGGCCGTCGGGCGCCAAGGCACATCGCCAATTCATCGTGCGTCAGCGATATCGGCTTCATTGCGCCAGCGGGCTCAGTTGCCGGATCAGCCCGCGACAAGGACAGCAGCGTTTGCGCCAACCGTTGCTCGACATTTCGGCCGAGAAAATCGCCAACGCGATGGTGGAAGTCGCTCATCCGATTGACGAGCAGTTCGACGACGTAGGCGCCAAGAGCGGGGTTGGCCGCCAAAATCGCCCGAAACTCAGAAGCGGGGATGGTAATGACTTCTGCGCGTTGCACTGTGCGTGCCTCGGCATCTCGAACGGCAGCGGAAGAAAGCGCGGTCAGTCCGAGCAGGCTATGCGCCAGATGGAGCCGGAGGAGGCAGGTGTCGCCCGTCGCGCTCTGAAGGACGGTTTTGACTTCGCCTGACACCAAATAGTGGACAGTGTGTGCGGGATCGCCCTGCCGATAAAGGCAAGTGTCTTCGGCAATGGTGCGGCGCGCTCCGGCCGTGGTCAGCACGCCTTGCACGTCGGGGGACAACCCGGCACCAATATCCAAAAGTGTGCCGAGACTGTATTCGCGCACGTGATTTGGTCCTTCTGAAAAGGCGGCGGCAGAACCACACTCCAAAGGACCCGAGTGCCCTCCTCGTGCGTTCGACCTGATCGGCGGCAAAGCAACCATCCGGTCGACCGGCGATCGCGTCAGCGTAGCAAATCATGAGCCTAACAAGAAACGGACACCACCTGTGCAACAAACCGAAAGAACACCGGGCACGCCCGAAGCACTGCAAAATGAGACGCAAACCCCGGAGGTTTCAGAGCCGACACTCCGGCTGACCGACGTGCCGGACTGGAACTATCTCTTACGCGAGTACTACGAGATGTATTTGCGATCGAGCGCAGGCGGCAGCGCCAAGATACGCTCCCATCAGCGGATTGTGCGGGAGCAGATCTCACGGATGATCGACGCCAACCCGCCACTGAACTTGCAGCCGCCACTGCAAAAACCGGTCTGCAAACACCTGAAACGATCCCTTGATCAGGGGCGGTTGCAACGAACGTCGACGGTGATCCGGGCGATCGAAAGTATCGCGGACCAGCTCGCCTGGATGTACGGCTACGAGAAAGTGCCGCGACACCTTTCCGAGAAGTTTGCCTATGCAGAGATTGCCGGTCCCAACGGCCCGGTCGTCTATGACCGTCTCATCCTCGGGCTCGTCTTGTTCGCGCCGAAATGCATCTACCCGGCTCACAGCCATGACGGCATTACAGAAAGCTATTTCTGCCTGTCCGGCGCCGTCTCTGAAAATGACGACGGCGTTTATGCGCCAGGCTCCCTCATCTTCAATCCGCCCGGTCGTGACCACCGCATCACCGTTGCCGCCCGCGAGCCATGCCTCCTCGCCTACGCATGGGCCGGACCGGAAGAGAAGCTCGGCGGGCAAAAGCTGGTTTTTAACCGGAGCCGCGCAAAGCAGCGCCAGGGCGACTGAGTGCGACCAAGAGCAACTGGGGGCGACCGAGAGTAACTGGGGCGACCGTTGGACGGCAACTGTGCGGTGGCGTCTCTTACGCCGCCACGAATTCCGGTGCGTTAGGCCAGAAAACCGCTGCGTGCTCTGAGACGACAGCTGGATCGCCGGTCGTCATCAATCGGAGATCGCGCGCGCCCGGTTTATCTCGACCGACGAAATGCGGATGGCGCTCGAAATAGTTCTCGAGACTGTCTGCGACGATGTTCGGCTGGGACAGGATCCGGGTGTTGGCCGGCAGATGCTCAGAAAAGAGTTCGGCTGCGAGCGGAAAGTGCGTGCAACCGAGGATGGCCCGATCGGGTGCGTCGGCTTCACTGCAAGCGGCCTCAACCATGGAACTGAGCTCGGCACGCGGCGCCCGCGCCTCAATCGCACCGGCGAGCCCCGGGCAGACGATCATCTGCACCTGCACGCGCGGACACCGTTTCGAAATTTCTTCAGCATAGACGCCCGAACTGACCGTGCGCGCTGTCCCGAAAACAGCGATCCGCTCCGCGTTATACTTTTGCGGATACTGTGGCGTCGTCACCGCCCATGGCGTCTGCGTCGCCGCTTCCACGGTGGGTGCGATAATACCAAGCACGTTGTGCCCGCGGCCCTTCCACTCCGTCGTCGGCAACCAGTTGGTTTGCATATGCCGGGCTGCCACCGCCGTCGCTGTGTTGCATCCGAGAAGGACCAGACGACATCCGGACGCGAACAGATGCGCGACGGCTGCCTGCGTGAGCTTGAGAACATCATCCGCCGGACGGTTGCCGTAGGGCACATTTGCGTGGTCGCCGAGATACACAAAATCTTGGTGCTGGAACCGCTCAGCCAGCGCGCGGAAGACAGTGAGGCCACCGAAGCCTGAATCGAACACGCCGATCATTGCTGTTTCCCCGTCGCGATTTCAGCAACCGAGTCAAAAATGCCGATTGCGGCCAGCCGTGATCAAACACGAAACGCTCAGTGGAAAACAAGATCGGTCAGCGCGAGGTCACGTGCCGATATCGAGCTTCTTCAAGCTCTCAAGGTCCGGCATCGCCGTCTTGTTCCAACCGCAATCGACGAAGTGAACTTCGCCCGTCACGGCGCCCGCAAGATCGGAGAGCAGATACAGCGATGTGCCGCCGACCTCATTGAGCGTTGCCGTCCGCCGGAGCGGCGCGTAATCGCGCTGATAGTTGAAAATCACGCGAGCGTCGGACACAGCCGAACCCGCGAGCGTGCGCATGGGTCCCGGCGAAACCGCATTCACGCGGATACCCTGCGGACCGAAGTCAGCCGCAAGATAACGAACGGATGCTTCAAGCGCGGCCTTTGCGACACCCATCACGTTGTACGACGGCGTCCATTTCGTTGCGCCCTCGTAGGTCATCGTGACCATCGAACCGCCGTTTGGCATCAATTCCGCGGCCCGTTTGGCAACTTCGGTGAACGAGAAGCACGAGATGACCATCGTGTTCGTGAAGTTGTCGCGCGTTGTGTCCGCGTACCGTCCCTGGAGCTGGGATCGGTCAGAAAAAGCGAGCGCATGCACGACGAAGTCGAGCGTGCCCCAGACCTCTTTGATCTTGGCGAAAACGGCATCGACGCTCTCAAGATCGCTCACATCGCAGGACTCGATGATGGGTGACTTCACCGATTCCGCGAGTGGGATAGCACGCCGTCCAAATGCGTCGCCCTGATAGGTAAACGCCAGCTCCGCTCCATGGTCGGCGAGCATCTTGGCGACGCCCCACGCGATGGATCGATCATTGGCAACGCCCATGACGAGCCCGCGCTTGCCGGCCATCAGTGATCCGCTGAGCACTTGTGATTTCGACGCGGTATCCGACATGGCGTGAGCCTCGTTCTGATCCAAACCGGCACAATTGCAGGCGTTTAACGTTCGCCCAGCAATATGTTTGCCATTTTGCTAATTTCTGACCGTCACGGCAGAGCGACGAACAGGTTTTCGGCATCGCCTGCCACGTGCCGCAACTGACGCCCAAGCTTCCACCAAGCGCATTAGCCGTTGAAGCGTTGGAAGATCAGGCTTGCGTTGGTTCCCCCGAACCCAAAGCTGTTCGACATCACGCAATCGATGGTCGCGTTATCTTTCAACTCGCGCGCAATGGGCACATCTTCAAATGCCGGATCGACCTCATCGATATTGGCGCTTTTTGCGATGAAGTGGCCTTGCATCATGAGGATTGAAAACACCGCTTCCTGAACGCCGATCGCACCCAGGGAGTGACCGGTCAGTGCCTTGGTCGCCGAGATGGTCGGCATGTCTGCAGCGAAGACCTCACGCAGCGCTTCCACCTCGCGTTGATCGCCGATCGGCGTCGCTGTGGCATGCGGGTTGATATAATCGATCCGCTCGATCGGCGTGCCGTTCAGGCCGGACATCGCCTGTCGCATGCAGCGAACGGCGCCCTCACCGGACGGCGCCACCATGTCAAAGCCGTCGGATGTCGCGCCGTAGCCGGTCACTTCCGCATAAATTTTCGCGCCACGCGCTTTCGCGTGCTCCAGTTCTTCAAGCACCAGGATGCCCGCACCGCCTGCGATGACGAACCCGTCACGATCCTTGTCGAACGGGCGGCTGGCCTTCGCGGGCGTATCGTTGAACCGCGACGACATCGCGCCCATGCCATCGAACAAGATCGAGAGTGTCCAATCGAGTTCTTCGCAACCACCAGCGAACACGATGTCTTGCTTACCCCATTGGATAAGCTCGGCTGCATTGCCGATGCAGTGCGCAGATGTCGAGCAGGCCGACGAGATGGAGTAGTTGACGCCCTTGATCTCGAAGCTTGTCGAGAGCACGCCGGAGGGGCCGGAACTCATGCCCTTCGGGACCTCGAACGGGCCGACCTTTTTCGGTCCCTTTTCGCGACCCGTATCCGCCGCCCAGACAATCGCCTTCGTTGACGGACCGCCCGCGCCAACGATGCAGCCCGTTCGCTCGTTTGATACGTCGGATTTCTCGAGACCCGCATCGACGATGGCCTGATCCATCGCGATGTAATTCCAGCCGACACCAGCCTCCATGAAGCGGCGCGGCTTGCGCGGGATCATCTCTTTCCAGTCAAGCTGCGGCTCACCGTGCACCGAGCAGCGAAAGCCGAGCTTCTCGTAGTCCGGGGCGTGGATGAGGCCCGACCGGCTCTCACGCAATGATGCGGTCACCTCTTGCTGCGAATTGCCGATGCTTGAGACAATTCCCATTCCGGTGACGACGACACGCCGCATAATGCCCTCTTCCCTAAGTGCGTCGGCTCAACCGCCAAGAGCGCGGATCGCGACTGCCATTCCCGCGCGGGTCGTACCACATGCCAAGGGCGGCAACCAAGCGCGAACACGCGTTCCAACACCCGCGCGCATCCGCCACCGCCGTCCGGGGTACGGTTACGCGCCGTCGGCCTTTAACAAGACACGTAAGTCCTTCGCGGTGTAGATAACCTCGCCGTCGGCTTTGAGAGTTCCATCGGCCTCCGCAAGCTTCAGTTTGCGAGCGATCACGCGCTTTATATCAATGACGTACTCAAGCTTGCCCGTCTCGGGCGTCACCTCGCGCGTGAACTTTACTTCTCCAACGCTGGACGCGCGGCCGCGTCCGGCGAGACCCAGCCAGCCGAGGTAAAAGCCCGTCAGCTGCCAAAGGGCGTCAAGGCCCAGGCAACCGGGCATGACGGGATCGCCGTCGAAGTGGCATGAAAAAAACCAGTCGCAGGCCGGGTTTCCGGCAATTGGCAACTCGGCAACGACCTGGCCTTTGTCGTGCGCGCCGCCGGTTTCGGACACCACTGGAATGCGTTGGAACATCAACATTGGCGGCATCGGCAGTTGCGCATTTCCCTGACCAAACAACTCCCCGCGGGCGCAAGCCAGAAGGTCCTCGTATTCGAAACTGGAGCGGCGCTCCGTCATCTCAATCTCCCTGGCTTGTGTGGGGGCGTCTATTCGCGGGCGCGCAACGCTCTGCATCCGGATGAACAGCGGAGAGCCCCATTCCTGCGCGATAATTTTCGACCCTTCAGATTGCGCACGAACCGTGCAACCGCAACGTCTGATCAAGCGCTAACATGCTGAATGCGCGCTCCAAAAGCAATTGACCCAACCATGACTTCACAGTCTTTCGAGATGCTTTTATCGCAATCTTCGTCCGCCCACCCGCGAAAACCGAGCTGAATGCGCGTCGCGTGGAAACGAACCGAGGCGCTCACTGGGCAGCATGAACGTCATGCTGCGGCCATCGCCGTCGGTCCGACTTTGGTGGTCTTAGTCGGGAGAGCGTTGCGAAGATCGCCCGGTCTCGCCTATGATCGGTGCGTCGGCAAAAGCCGAACGACGATGGATCAGAACAGAACGTGGTTCGAGACGTGTCGGAAAGAAACGCAAAAAACTACGACGACGGTCTGCCAGCACGATCTGCTGCGCCGACGTGCGGTTCGGAACTGCCTGCTCAAGACGTCTCAAGCTCCGAAGGGACTGGACCCGGAATGTCTCTGATGGCTGAGCGCTTGCGCCTCGCAGGGCTCAGGCCAACGCGCCAGAGGCTTGCGATCGCCGAGGTCTTGTTTGGCCGAGGGGATCGGCACGTTTCAGCTGAAGTGCTCTGCGAAGAAGTCGGGGCGAAAGGTTCCAGCGTCTCTCTCGCAACCGTTTACAACGCCTTGCATCAGTTCCGTCGTGCAGGACTTCTGCGCGAACTCGCCGTCGACGGCACGAAGACCTATTTCGACACCAATACGTCGGACCACAGCCACTTCTTTATCGAAGAGACTTCTGAACTCGTCGATATCCCGAACACCCGCATCCGCGTCACCGAGCTGCCAGAGCCGCCGCCCGGCACCGAAATCTCGCACGTCGATGTCATTGTCCGGGTGTCGCGCTCAAAATAGCCGTCACTGACCGAGCTCTACTGAGAGACGCTAGCCTCGCCATTTTTGGCATTCGCGGACGCGTTACCGCACGGTCTCTGTTTTGTAGACGCCCCATAGGCGCCATTGCTCGACGAACCCTCGAAACTCTTGGAGCACGACTTCGCACCACTGTCCGTCGCAGCGCCTGAGCTGCACTTGCGTTCCAGCTTCGAGTTTCGCCAGGACACCAGCGCTCGCGTTTCGCGTTTTCAAGAGATCTATTAAAACGGCACTGCCTGCACCGGATTGCGCGGTCTCGGTTGGCTTTGCGCGATCCCACGGCTGGACCACGGCGGTCCGGCGGCCCGACAACAGGCTCCCGAGTATCCAGCCCGTCGCCCCTTCCATGTCGCGCACCTGGCGCCAGCCTTGAAATTCCCGAATGATCTCTAGCGGCATCCCAACCCGTCGCATGACCCAGACGGTTGGATATTGCGTGCCCGGTCCCTTGCGCATGTTGACCGGTTGCGCCTTCAGGCTCACGAAACGCGGGACCGGCAGTCCACTACCGCCGACGGCCGTCTGCCCGCCTGACCGATCTTGCGCAAAGCCGATGGTCGGCATGATCACGCTCGCGAAGGCAACCATGACAAGCAACCCAGCCGCTGCCGCCCGGTTTCGATCACGGGGTGCAAACCAGCGACTTAGACGTCCCGCTGCGCTCGACGCGCGCTCTCGAACCATCCGTCCTAAACGTCCCAAAATTGAAGCCCTTTCGGCGGTTGAAGGCTCGACCGTTGGTTGATGATTGGGACCCTTTGTCAAGGTTTGACCCTTCTGATAT
>JBCBWG010000171.1:0-7383 GCA_039817205.1 Pseudomonadota bacterium | reverse complement strand
CGGATTGCGCGGCGCAGACCTGAGACGGTGCGCCAGCGAAAGTTGCGAACGCTGGCACCGATGAGCTGAGCTGCTTTTTGATGGAAGCCCGCGCGGAGGCACGACAGGGCAACCTTGCAGATCAATCCCGATTTGAATTTCGCGTTGTCACACGGATGCGTTCGCAAAACGTGGTCGACGAGCTCGCGGACATCAATGCTCGCGAGATCCTGACGGCGAAAACCGTCGGTCCGATTGATGCGAGCGCGCAGGCTTGTGTAATCCGCGAGGCGCTGGAGCTCATCGCGCATGGCCGCATCGGGGATACTTGCGAAGTCATGGCGATGGCTCATGACGTCCAAAGGATCGCTTTGTCCAGACCGCCTGCGGTTCGCCGAATAGCGCGCGAGCGTGTCTTCAAACAGCATCGTCTCGAGCTTCTCGCGCGTGATTTGCATCTCGTGCCTCCGGTAGGACAAGAGACAGGACGGGACGTTTGCAAACCGCCCGATTTCTGAAAGGCGCAGATCGAGATCAAGATCTTCGCAAACGGCGAAACACGAGCGATGTCCGCCGACGCGATGGATCGCTTCTTTACGGAACATCATGGTTGGGTTCGTGAAGGGAAACCGACCGTGCATCAGATTGTGCGCGATCACATTCGGATCTTCCGGGTTTTCGCGAAGCTTCCCCGTTGGCCGCCCGTTCGCATCAATCGTCCGCGACCAGCCACCGACGCCAACGAGTGTTTCATCGTTTTCCAGGCGTTCTATTTGGAGCGCGAACCGCTCTGGCATGCACACGTCGTCGGAATCCATGCGGGCAACAAATCGCGTGTCGCATGCCGCCAGACCAGCATTCATCGCAGCTGCAATGCCCTGCGATGGCCCTTGGATGACGCGAATGCGCGGATCGGCCCTTGCAAACGTGTCGACGATTTCTGGCGTGCGATCCGTCGATCCGTCTTCGACGATCAGCAACTCGAAATCGGCAAAGGTCTGATCGAGGATACTTTGGATGGCTTCCGCAACGTAATCCTCCCGATCTTTAACCGGCATAATACAGGTCAGGTTTGGCATGCGCTGACGCTCCATTCGCAAATTAATCGCCTTGGCGGGCCTGATGTTACGAATGTGGGCCGTCGGAGACCGTGGCCGTTGGGCTGTTATCCACGGCGATAAAGCAAAGAGCGGATCACAGTTTCAGCGGTCGCTCCGATCGCCGTCACACGCTGAGATTGGGCGGTACGTTAGGCGAAAGCCACGTGAGCGGACTTGTGGATGCCGACCGACCAATCGCGCCATAATCAGATCTTGACGACGCGCAGCCGTTTGCGTATTTCCCACACTCCCGAGAGGGATGCGCGGGTGTAGCTCAGTTGGTTAGAGTGCCGGCCTGTCACGCCGGAGGTCGCGGGTTCGAGCCCCGTCACTCGCGCCATTATTTTGGCCCAACGTTCCCAAGGTGGTCTCTTTAGTTGGCCCAACGTTCCCATGGTCCGTTGGCGCGGAGCGTCCGATCCACGCAGCCTTCTCTGGAATTCGTGGCGTCCTGAAAACTGAGCGCTGCCAATTCGCTGCGCGGCGACGCAGAGCCCTCGCCGCGCACACCCAGGCCGCGACTGCGGCCCGGCGCAAGCGCCGCCCCCGCGGAGGCGCAGGCCGTCAGGCCGGTACGCGCCGTGAGCGCTTAATACGTCGCGCGACCGCCGGAGAGGTCGAAGACGGCGCCGGTGGTGAAGGAGTTTTCGGATGACACCATCCAGGCGACCATGGCGGCCATTTCCTCGACGGTTACAAAGCGCTTGCGTGGGATTTTTGAGAGCATGAAGTCGATGTGCTCTTGTGTGATCTGGTCGAAAATTGCCGTCTTGGCGGCCGCTGGGGTCACGGCGTTGACCGCGATATCGTGGTCCGCGAGTTCCTTTCCGAGCGATTTTGTGAGCGCGATGACGCCCGCCTTTGATGCGGAATAGTGCGCCGCGTTCGGATTGCCCTCTTTGCCGGCGATCGATGCCACGTTGACGATCCGACCATAGCCGTTCGAGATCATGTGCGGGACGACCGCCTTGCAGCACAGAAACGGCCCGTCGAGGTTGATGCGCATCACCTTGCGCCATTCGTCGGCCGTTGTTTCCCATGTGCTCGCGTTGGCGCCAGCGATACCCGCGTTGTTGATGAGGACATCGATTTTGCCGTGGGCTGCGGCGGTGGCGTCGCGGGCGGCTTCGATGCTTTCGAGCTCCGACACGTCACAATTGTGCACAGTGGTGCCGTTGCCGATCTCAGCTGCCGTCTTTTCTGCGAGCTTTGTGTCGAGGTCCCAAATCGCAACCTGGGCGCCGGATGCGATGAAGCGTTCGGCGCACGCGCGGCCGAAGCCCTGTGCGCCGCCGGTGACAACGGCGACGCGGTTGGTGAGGTCGATCGTGTTGGCCATGGTGACGTATCTTTCTGATGAGATGGGTGCGGTGAGCGCCAGTTCTGTAATGCAGTTCCGTTACGCCGTGCTGTTCGGACGCGCTATTCAGCCGCGTCTGAGAGTTTGGCTGTGGGTGCTGCGGCTGGGTCCAGCTGTGGTGTTTCCGGGACCTGGCAGCCGACGGGGCAGCAGCGCCCCGGTTGTCGGTTGCGGTTTTTTTCGCCGAGATCGAGTACGCCGCGATCCAGCAGACGCTCGACCAGCTGTCGGCGCTCTTCGAGTGGGTAATAGCGGTAGATTTCTCGGCGCAACGCTTCCGGTGAGCCGCCGCCGTGGAGCGAAATGACCGACATCCAGCCAGCCGTCTCCGATGTCGTCAGGTCCTGCATCATCCGCGCGACGTCCATCCGGGCTTGGTGCGGAATGTCGGGGCGTGTTTGCAGCATTTCGGCAAGTGTTCCGGCCGTCGCCGGATTGTGGTCCTCGTCTGGCCCCGGCAGCGCAACGATCAAACCGCCCGAGACGTCATGGGCAAGCCGGTGCATCTCATAGATCTGCGTCGCCATGATGAGCTTGCCAACGTTTGCAAACACGCCGTCCGGCTGAAACACGCCGGAGGGATCGGCAAAACCATAGATCGACGCGGCCGCCCCGCAGGCATAAAAGCCTTCGACGATTTTGATGAGTTCCACGAGGTCGTTGCGAAGGTGAGGTTGGCGGTCCGCATCAAGGCCGTTGGCCTCGATCATCAAAACGCCAGCCCCGATCAAGAGGTCGCCGAAGCCTGCCCGCGCACCGATGCAGGAGTGGCGGTGGTGGGTCGCGTAGGTCGAGGTCAGAAATTGTGAGTGTTGCCATGCGCCCGCGAGGAAAACGCGATCCCACGGCACGAACACGTCTTCGAAAATAGCGACCGCTGTGCACTGACCAAATTTCGCCGAGAATTTTGCAGCGTTTTCGCCTGGACGTCCCGCGGGTTTGCTGACGATCGTCAGGTTCTCGACGTCGACGCGCACGGCACAGCAGACGGCGAAGTCGGCGTCGGCCTCAGTCATGTTTCGGCACGGCATGACCAACAGTTCGTGCATGTAAGGCGCGCCGGTGATGATCGCCTTGGCCCCTCGAATAACAATGCCGTCTGCGCGCCGCTCGGTGATGTGGACGTACGCATCGGCGTTGGCTTGTTCGTGCGGGCGAAGCGAGCGGTCGCCTTTGCCATCAGTCATTGCAACGCCGATCGCGAGATCCTCGTCTTGCACCCGATGGAGGTAGGCGAGAAAGCGATCATGCACCTCGGCTTCCTGCGAGCCAGCGGCAGCGTCGCGTTGGATCGCAAACGTCGCCTGGTAGACCGCGGATAGCGAGTCATGCGCCAGATATCGCTGCGCGCATCCAGCTTCCCGACAGACAAGCCGTGTGGCTTCAAGCTTCTCGATCAAATCTTGATGCCCGCGGTCGATATGGAGCATGCGATTGACCGTTTTGCCGGTCGATTGCTCTGTCGCGGTCATCAGGTGGGCGTAACGGGGATCATGGGCGAGGTCGTAGCAAACGCCGGTTGCGGCAATGCCGGGCGCCAGTCGCGGCTCATCGGCGACGCTTTCCACTTCCTCGCCATTGAGAAAAACGCGTGGCGTGTAGTCACGCAGAGAGTCGCGGTAGTCCGCAGCGGTCATCAGCATAGCGTTTCATCCCGGCAAAGCTGTTTTGCCGAGCGTACGGGGGGCGACGCGGTCATGCAATCCGTCGTCAGGCGGCGCCGCTGTTGTGCTTTAATGCGGCATCGCGGTTACCGCGCCTGACGCAGCATCTGCTCGACCTGTTGGCGAATACGAGGGCTGATACGGGGGTCGTCAAGCATCCGCCGGACCGCTTGTTCGGCTTGGGCGCGGCTGACGCGTTGGGGACCGGGCGCATTCGGGCGGGGGCGTGGTCGTGTCGCGCGCGTCGACGTCGTATTTGGTTTCGTGCGTCTCGGTCGCGCGCGGATGATTTCGCTCTGTAAGGGGGCCGCTGCTCTTGCAGCCACGTCAAGGTGTTTGCGTCCGACCAGCGCCATCAACGTGGTTGGCACGCGCGCTTTCGCTTCAGCCGTGATTTTCTTGGCCGAGCTGTCGATCACCAACTGTGCGTCGGTGTCCCGATACCCATCCGGCAGATTGGCTTTGAAACTCGTTTGGAAGGCATGCTCGATACGTTTGTCGGGTGCCGGGCTAACCCGACGGGCGGCGTAAATTCCGCTGTCGATCGCCTGTTGAAGCGCGGTTTGCGTTTGCGATGCACGGCCGTAGTCAATCGCAAGCGATGCGATGCCAAGAATGGGGATCAGGCAAAGCGCAAAAACGATGGCGACCACACCGCGCGTATCGTCGGCGAACCGCTGGCGAAGGTGTTCTGTCGCGCGCCACGCCTCGCTTCTGAAGTTCACTTGGATCATTGACGTCGCCCCAACCAATTATCGCGCGAGCCTGCCATGGCATGCGGAAAAAACCGGTTTGGTTCGAATGAAAAAGGCTGTGTCGGTTGATGAATTCAAGCCGTTTGGTGAAGGCGGCGTTAAGCCCTGTCCCGCGGGTTTGGCTCCTTGCGCTTGTCGGTCGGCAACGCTGCGAGTAGGGCGTCCAGCGTTTCGATGCACGATGCATCCGCCAGACCGTCGACCCGCTCGGGGCGAAAGTGGCGCTGAAACGCGGTGATAACGAACGCGGTCCGCGCATCGTAGGTCCCGGTTTCAGGGCAGTGATAGCCGTATTCAGTCAACCGCCGTTGCAACTGCTGGATCAGGGCTTCGTCTGGCTCTGTCTCATTTGAAGCCGGGCGTCCGTTGATGGGAGCAGGCGGTACCCAGTGCCCGATGCCCTGTGCTGCGAGCCACGCCCAGTCGAACCGCTCGCCGGGGTCCATTTTGCGGTGGGGGGCGATGTCCGAGTGAGCGAGAACGCGCTCTGCCGGAACCGCATGGCGTGTGATGATGTCCCGCGAGAGGGCTGCGACTGCCTGCATTTGGATGTCCGGAAAGGCCGGGTAGCCGCGCGTATGCCCCGGATTATGAATTTCGATGCCGACGGAGCAGGAATTGATGTCGCGCTCGCCGTGCCAGCAGCTTTCTCCCGCGTGCCAGGCGCGCAGACGTTCCGGCACCATCTGTGTCACCGCACCCGCTTCGTCGATAACGTAGTGGCACGACACGCGAGCCTCTGGCCTGGCGAGCCAGTCGATCGCTTTTTCGGCGTCAAGAAAGCCCGTGTAGTGGAGCAGCAGAAGATCGGGCTCGCGGTCTGCGGCGCGTGGCTCAATGTTTGGTGAAGGATGGAGGCGCCCGACGAGTTCGCTGTCCGGCTCAAAGGCAAGATTTACCGCAGCGGAGCCGGTCTTCGACACGCGGCTCATCTGAGCCCTCGCTCGCGGACGATACTCTCGTAGGCAGAATTGATCGCGGCGAACTTTCGGGTTGCCATCTCAATAAACTCAGGTGGCACGCCGCGCGACGTGAGCGCGTCCGGATGGTGTTGTCGGGCGAGCGCTTTGTAATGGGCTTTCAAGTCGACATCGGAAATGGAGCGGTCGATGCCAAGACGCGTGTAGGCATCATCTGGATCGTGAATGAACCGGGAGCGTGTGCATCGGTACGTGGCATCATTGAAACCGAAAATCTCGGCGACGCGCTTCAAGTAATGTTCTTCGCCATCGTGCAAGATCCCATCGGCGGCCGCCACATAGAATAGCCCGTCGAAGACATCGCGAAGCAGCTGCCGCTCGTCCTTCAACAGTTCAGAGATTTGACGCGCGTAACTCTCGAAACCGGCAATGTCTTTCGTGGCGAGCTGAAACAGGCGCGCGACGTTACCGACTTCGTCTGCTGGCGGCTTAAAGATCCTCAGAAAAGCTTCGAACTCCAGAGGGGATGCCACGCCATCCGCCTTCGCCATTTTGGCGGAAAGCGCAATGACAGCCGCGGTGAATGCCACTTCATTGTTGGCGTGGCAGTCGCCAATCCCAAGCCCACACAGCAAATTGTCGAGCCACGCGCGGATCGTTCCGCGGTCGGGGTCGTCCGGCGCGTCTGTGATGCGTTGCCAAATCATGCAGCGATGGTAGCCCGAACCGGACGCGCGTTGAAGTCAGAATCGGTGACAGCTTTTGAGCGCGCCGAGACCTTTGGCACGGGCCAGCGGCTACGGCGGCAGGTCAGGTTGCCCCCGCAGCGCGCCTGGCATCACGGCCGCGCACGCCTCGAATCAACTGAAAAATCAGATAGCCAGCAGGGCCGAACGCAAACGTTGGCACAAGGCAAAGGATCACGAGCCAGAACGGGATAGCCTCAGTCCGTGCGGTGCGGGTGATCCAGGCGCCAACGAACAAATCAAACGCCAACACGTGGAGCCAACCGATCAGGATCACTTCCTTGGTTTTGAAGAGGGCTGCGACGCCATCGAGCGTCATGTAGCTGCCGCCGCCAGTCGCGAGGCCATCGACGAGATACAACGCGGCGAGGACGGTGTAGGCGGCAGCAAGGAATAGCGGAATGATCGTGGCTGCGATCCGGTTCGACAAGGTCGGGATGACCGGCGAGGCAAGAAGCGCGATCCAGCCCCAGAGCGCGACGGTGTTGGCTGTGAGAAAAAGCATGTCCGGCGTCAGCATTGCGCTCATTGTGTCGCTCCGTGGTGGCCAAGCCTGCGTCCGGTCTGGCCCCGGTCTGGCCCACGTCGGGCTCGACGCCTGCCTCAACCCGCCCGATAGACACGAAAGCTGTTGGGCGCAATCCTTCGCGCGCAAGGGCTGCGGCGATCGACGGCGTCACCACCGGGCCCAAGCTTCGGGACTCGTTCCGTCGAGATGGGCGGTGATTGGAAGGTTGGTTTGGCCGAGGCGACGTTGCCATGTCTGAGCGATCCCAGAGCCATGCCTGAGCCATGCCTGGGCCACGTCTGGGCCATGCCTGGGCCACGTCTGGGCCATGTCTCGGCCGTGTCTGATCGG
>JBCBWG010000170.1:0-7392 GCA_039817205.1 Pseudomonadota bacterium | reverse complement strand
GTTCTGGCGTCGAGTTACGAGATCGATGTTGCTGGACGCCGAGTTGCAGCCATCGCGTCGCTCAAGCCAATGTACGACCCTAAGTCTGAGCGCATGAAGGCCTAAAGCGCCTGAGCCGTTAGAGCGCGTGCAAGCTTAGAACGCTTTGGGGGGCCACAACGTCTCTCCAAAATCAGCCATAAAAAAACCGGGCGCCGCGTCGCGCGCCCGGTTTTCTTTTTGTCGTCTGGTGATCAACTCGGGTCAGCGACGGCCGCTACCCGAGCACCAGCCTCGGTAGCCAAAGGGCGACCTCCGGGAATTGGACGACCAGTGAGAGCCCGATGAGCTGCAGGATCACGAACGGGATGATGCCAGCGTAGATGTCCTGCATCTTCACTTCCGGTGGCGCCACGCCCTTCATGTAGAACAGCGCAAAGCCAAACGGCGGGGTGAGGAAGCTCGTCTGCAAGTTGATCGCAACCAAGATCGCGAACCAGTATAGCACCTGGAGCTGGATCTCTTTCGGCGGCAGCGTCGCGGCAAGACCCAAGTGATCCGTGAAAGCCGGCGCGAGCTTCATGACGATCGGCGTGAAGACCGGAAGCACGATCAGTGTGATCTCAAGCCAGTCGAAGAAGAAGCCGAGCAGAAAGACCGTTGCCATCAGCATGATGATGAGCGGCCAAGGCCCAAGCTCCAGCCATTCGATGAAGCCGATGATCAGGTCTTCGCCGTAGAGCGCGCGGAAGAAGTACGAGAACGTCGTCGCCGCGAGGAAGATGAAGAAAATCATCGACGTCGTCAGCGCGGTCCGATGAACCACGTCTTTCAGCGATGAGTAGTTCAACGTCCCGTTCGCAAACGCGAGAACCATCGAGCCGAACGCACCGATGCCGGCCGCTTCCGTGGGCGTTGCCCAGCCGCCGAAGATCGAGCCGAGCACGAGGACGATCAAGAAGACCGGCGGAATGAAGCCTTTGAGGACCATCCCGAAGATCGATCCGCTGTCGCGATTGCCGTAGTACATCGACGCGAAGAAGATGCCGAAGAAGGCAAATAAATCCCAGTTGAACTCGTGCACGAAGTTGAGTGCGTTAACGCCTGTCGCAGCGACTGCGGTGTCAACGAAGCCGTCGGCGAACACATTCGCGAACACCGCGAGGCCGACCATGACGCCCACGATCGACGCGTATTGCGCCATGTTGCCCGTATTGGCCTTCGGGATTTCGCCCATCACCTCGTCCGACAACGGCGGGGCCCATTGAGGCTTCATCGAGCTGATCACGGCGATGTAGAGGAAGTAGAGCCCGGACAGAAGGAGACCTGGAAGCACCGCGCCGAGGAACAGGTTGCCAACCGAGATTGACATCAAGCTCGCCATCAAAACGAGCATGATCGAGGGCGGGATGAGAATGCCGAGTGTTGCCGAGGCGGCGAGTGTGCCGGTGGCAAGCGGTGTGTGATAGCGCTGCGCCAACATGGTCGGCAGCGCCATCAACGTCATCATGACGACCGAGGCGCCGATAATGCCGGTGGTCGCGGCCATGATCGTACCCATGACCGTGACCGAAAGCGCGAGGCCACCTGGAACGCGCCGCAGCATCACCTGAAGGATGTGCAAAAGGTCCTCGGCAACCCGCGAACGCTCCAGCATCGTGCCCATGAAAATGAAACACGGGATTGCCACGAGCAGAGGGTTCTGCACAGCGCCGGATGCCCCGTCGCCGCCCCAGATCTTATTCGGCACGTTGAAGAACTCGTTCAGCGTCACGAGTTCGAGGTAGATGCCGATGAAGCCGAACAGAAAGCCGATGCCACCGATCGCGATGCCCACCGGCAGCCCGGTGAACAGTGTGAGTGCAAGCGCCAGGAACATGTAGGCGCCGACATATTCGTAGAGGTGATCAAACAACCATTCGGGCATCAGGTGTTATCCTTCTGGCTGGCGATGTCCGATGTGACGGTTCCGAAGTCTTCCTTGACCACGTCGTCGGCGAAGATATCGAGCGTGGCATAGGCCGTTTCGCGATGTTCAACCGGCCCCCAGATCGCAGCAAACAAGCGCATAATGGTTGCGATGAAGGAGAACAGCAGCAGCACGAAACCGACGATCAGGAACGACTTGACGATGTAGCGATTGCCGATGCCGGTGAGAGACTCCGATTGCTCGTTTTGCGATACCGAAAGGCCCACGAACTGGAGCGCGAAGTAGCTGATGATCATGAGGAACGGGATCCCCATGATGAGCAGGCCCCAGAATTCAACCTTGGCTTGGCCACGTCGCGGCAGCATTTCGCGGAAGATGTCGACGCGAACATGCGCGTTCATCAGATAACCGAACCCGAACGAGCAAAGCAGAATGACGCCGTGCAGGTGCCACTGTGCGTCCTGGAAGATAATCGGGTTGAACCAGAAGATGTTCTGTTCCGCGATCCAGATGCGGGCGGCATCGATCTTCCGCGTGACCACATCGAACATGATGATCAGGATCAGCGGGATAATGAGCCAACCGGTCAGCTTACCGATCTCGCGGGCCGGCCAGTCGAAATACTGGGCGATATCCAATGTCAGCGGTGTATTGCCGAGCGGCGCAAACGCAATCCCGAAGATCACAAATCCGATGAGAACGGCCCATCCCGCAAGCACGCCGAGTTGGCTCTGAAGCCAGTCGATCGGTCCGAGATTGAGGCCGGCGATGCTCAGCATGAGGCCGATGACACCGAGGGCGATGAGCAAGCCACCGAGGTAGCGCATTTCAATTCCTCACAAGACCCGCTGTACGCGGCGGCGCGCGGTCATGGTGTAGGGGTGAACTGTGTTGATTTCGATGCAGCAAGCGTGCCGGGAACGAGCGGCAAACAACGCATAATCCCGCCGGCCTCGAAACCTATCAGGGATTAGCGGCTGCCCGGGAGATTGCCGAGCAGCCGCCGTGCCTCAAACAAGTGAGGCCTATTTCAGGTAACCGCGGTCACCCCAGACTTTGTACTTCTCGTGGAACGAGGAGAAGCTGTCCCAAACGCGCTTCACGTCTGGATTTGCCTTGATTTCGGCGGCAAGAACTTCCTGCCAAGCTGTCCGGATCTGGTCGAGAATTTCCTTCGGCCAGACCTTGTTCTGGACGCCATCTTTCTCGTTCGCGATCATCGCTTCAAACTGTGAAGCCTCGCCGTCGGCGATCATGTTCGCAACTTCCGCGCGGCACGCCGTTTCAACCATCGCCTTGTAGCCGTCAGACAGAGAGTTCCACTTGTCCATGTTCACGAGGATCTCGTTCGACGTGGACTGCTGGTGCCAACCTGGGAAGTAGTTGAACTTCGCGATTTGGAAGAAGCCGAGCGAGCGGTCGATGGCTGGCATCGAGAACTCGGTTGCGTCGATCGTACCGCGCTCAAGAGCTGGGTAGATGTCGGCTGCGGCGAGCTGCTGCGTCGAGACGCCGAACTTCTGCATCACCTTCGCGCCGATGCCGAAGAAGCGCATCTTTTTGCCCTTCAGCTGGTCAAGCGACGTGATTTCTTCGCGGAACCAACCTGACGTCTCTGGCGGGATCATGCCGCACAGAATATATTTGATGTTGGCTTTCGAGTAGAGTTCTTCAGCGAACTTCACGCCGCCGCCGTAGATCATCCAGGCTGCGAATTCGGGCGCCGCCGGACCGAAAGGCCACGTCGATAGGAACGCGTAAGCGGAGTTCTTGCCCTGGTTCGCGCCCGGTGTGCCGAATGCGGCGTCAATTGCGCCCTGGCTGACGGGGTCGAAGTAGGCGTAACCGCCGGTCAAAGCGCCGGGCTCGAACACGCGGATATCGAACTTACCGTCCGACATTTTTTTCACGGTCTCAGCAACGCGGTGTGCTGGCGGGCCGATCACTGCAATCGTCTTCGCAAACGCTGAGTGCATTTTCCAGCGTACGCGTTTCTGCGCGTCGGCGTCCGCTACCGTAAACGTGGTAAGCGCAACGGCGGACACGCCAAGCGTCAGAGCTTTGAGCAAGCTCTTCATAGGCAACCCTCCAAAGTGTTTCCGTACCGGAACCGGATCGCTTGTTTCCGCAATCTCGGCAGTTATTCTCGGCTCTTGATCGGCCGGCTCATGATCTCACCCAGAGCGTGTCGCGATGACTCGCATCTCCGCTTGGGTCATTCAGTCGTCGCATGCGTTACAGGTGATGTCAAAGCGTGATCAGTTGGGAAATTCCTAGACTTTCTTCACGTGGTTGACTGTCAGCAACACTCGCGGCGCGATCGAATGTCATGTGCAAATTTGGTGTTTTGTGAGGTGGGGATTGGGTTGCGAGCGCGATACAATTTCTCGTCGCTGCCCATTCGGGTTCTCAAAGGCAAACCACCGTCGCGCTGCGAGCCCAATGATTGCGACCGCGACGTGCCTTGCCGTGCCTTGGACCAGATCCTCGCACTAGCGAATTAGGATTTCCGTATCCGCAACCTGACAGCGCGACCAACTTCACCCACAGAAACATTGCTCAGGCAACTCAATAATTTTTCAGGAATGGCGTTTTGGTAAGGCACTGATATTCCGTACTGATCTCATATCGGACCGATGAAGGCGGTTGACGCGACACGCAGTCCAGCGAGTTGGGCCCTACTTTTCTCTTAACATTGCTGCGGTCTTGCCCTTTTTTACGCGATAGTCCTCAGCGTGGGCGATGGTTAACACCGCGTCGGGCGGAGGTTTTTGGCGTGTCTTTTGTACAGAGTAGTTTGCGTATGGCGAGTGGCACCGCGACAGGCAGCGCGACGGGCGGCGAGAACATTCACAGCGGCGATATTCTGGCGCCGATCCCGTGTGCGCGGATGCATCGGGACCCCGACACCGGGGCTTGGCTTGTCTCTCAACCAGCAGAGATCGATGTCGTCGATATCGGATTGTCGGACACGGTTGATACGGCCGACAGCGTTGTTCCTTCACCCGTTGGTGTTGGCCCGGTTGAGACGTCGGATGGTCCGGATGACACAGATCTGAGTGCGGGGCCGGAGGTGATCCGCGCTGGTCGAAAAAAGCGAATTGGCAGCGGCGTTGCGGCGATTGCGACGCACGGATGCGCGGCCGTAATTCTCGCTGGTGCGGCCACCATCGTTCATTTAGGCATCGACAGCTTCGACGAGTTTGGCCACGTCGCAGGCAAGCCGGCGAACGCGGCGGCGCCGATCCTCGACCGCGCCGCTCTCGGTGATCGCTCCGCACTTTTTGCACAGCCCTCGCTGCACCGTTCGATCCGCGTCGACGCTGTCACCCGCCGCGCGCCAACCCGCGTCGCTGCACTGCCGTCCGCGACAAGCTTACCAGCGATCGCGGCGCCGAGCCTGACGCCCTCCGAACGCGTGGGTGGGTTCTCGGCTGGAGCCCGTCATTTCCCGCCACCGGCCGTTACTGCTGACGCTGAAAGAGCAGCTGAGCCGAGATCAGAACCCGACGTTGTGGTGCCAGTTGTCGTGGCTCCTGGAACAGTGGCAGCGGTCGCGATATCGCCCGTGGTCGCGCCGACGCCCGTGCCGGCAAACCAACCCGATTTGATTGCACAAATCCTCGCAGAGTCCCGCTCCCGGGACGCCGCCGTGGCGGCTACGCCCGCACGTTCTGTCGAACAGGCAACCGCCGCATCAGGCGTCTCCGTGCCCACACGAAATCCGCGATTTGTCGCGAGTGTCGACACCGTCACCGGGCATCGGTTTGCGTCTGCCACGGTGGGCCAGCGCGACGTGCCTCGCATCTTGAGCGCACCGCGGCTCGTCAAACTACCAACCAAGGGTCGGACGGCGCTTGGTGCCGCGCGCGGTGGCGTACCGCATCCGACGCGTCAAGCAGCTCGCACGCCCGAAAGCGGAGAACTCCAACCGAAAACCGTTTCCGGGTGGTCGCAGTCGAGCGGCGTGCAAAGTGAGCGCTCCGAGAGCGGTGGCGGCCCGACCGTTCGTGTGGTGCCAACACTCAGCCTGAAGCGTAATGGCGCGCCTTCCGGTGATTACATGCCGCGCTGGGCGCGAAGGGCGTTTGGAACGCACAACTGATCCAAACGCACAACTGAGACTCTGTGCCCTAAGCTGATCTTAGGCCTGGTCTTCCAGCCGATAGAGCCCCAGCCCTGTTTGACAGCTGGGACTTCTTCTTTTGTTGGGCTTTGATTTTTTAATGCCGACGTTCGTGTCGCAATCACGAATGGCGCCGCGTCTTGCGTGGCTGTCGCCCATCCGAGAGCGCCTCTTCGAGAACGGCAATCCGCCGGTCCTGCTCGATCGCGTGCAGGGTCAACTCCTCGATCTTCTCCAAAAGCTGCATCGTGAAGCGCGTCAGCGGGACGCCGGCGGCCTCAAGATCGGAGCCCCTCGGGACGCCGGGCAAGTGACCGTTGGCGCTAATAAAGCGCGCCACGTCGGGGAGTGGTGCCAGGTCATAGCCGTCCGCAAAAACGTAGTCTGCCGCTTTCACGGCCTTGCCTTTCACTAGGATCTCACCGCTATCGCCGATGATCTCGACCGTGGTGTCGCCGCTTTTGTTCATCGCGCGCAAAGCGCCGGAATGCGCTTCCAACTCGACGCGGGTCACACCGTTGGATGTGGTCAGCATGATGTCGCCGTCGTGGCCGTTGCCACCGAGTGTTGCGTTGCCTTCGCCGCCATCGAGGTGGATCGTCTGCAGTCCCTTGTGGTCGAGAACAACGATGTCGCCATCTGCCGATGCGCCGCCAATCGACAAGTTTCCCTCACCGCCATCGATGTGGACCGTCTGGCGGCCTTTCGCATTGCGCAGGCCAATGTCGGCCTCAGCGCCATTGCCGCCCATCGTCAGGTTGGCGTTGCCGCCATCGAGATGAATGGTCTGCTTACCCTTCGTGTTGAGTAGCGCCATGTCACCTTCGGCGCTCCCGCCGCCGATGGTGATGTTGCCTTCGCCGCCGTCCACGTGAACCGTCATTTGCCCCTTGTGGTTGAGGGCTGCGATATCGCCGTCGGTGCTGCTGCCGCCGATCGAAAGGTTCCCCTCACCGCCATCCAGGTGGATCGTGCAGAAGCCGCGTGGGTTCTGCATGACGATGTCGCCCTGCGCCCCGGCACCGCCAAGCGTGATGTTAGCGCTTCCACCGTCGAGGTGGATGGTTTGCGAGCCGTCCGTATTGATGAGGGCAATATCGCCTTCCGCACCAGCGCCGCCGATCGCGAAATTCGCGTGGCCACCATCGATGTGGACGGTCTGGTCGCCATCGGTGTTGCGCAGGACCAGGTCGCCTTCCGTGCCGTGACCCCCAAGATTGATGTTGCCGCGTTTGGTGTCGACATCCACGCTGGACGGACCGGGGTCGCTTTGTGTCACAGCCTTCCGGGTTGCGGTTTTTCGCGTCGCCGCTTTCTTTACGCCTCGTGCCATGGGTCGGTCCTCACGCGTCTGATT
>JBCBWG010000016.1:0-26927 GCA_039817205.1 Pseudomonadota bacterium | reverse complement strand
GCTACGTCATTGTGCAAAACCTGGAAAATGGCCGCCGTGTGAAGGTGCGTGTCAACGATCGCGGGCCTTTTGTGGCGGGCCGGATCATCGATTTGTCAAAGCGCGCGGCTCAGGTGCTCGGCTTCAAGCGCCAGGGGTTGGCGCAGGTGCGCGTCACGTACGTGGGTCCGGCACCGCTCGATGATCGTGGCGAGGCTGAGTTGGCCTTTTTGCGTCGGCAGCCCTGGTCCGGTCCCTATCTGCGGTGATGATCCCAACCAAGGCGCTCGGGGCCCAAGCTCGGGGCCCAAGCTCGGGGCCCAAGCTCAGGGCCTGAGAATCATTGAGGGCTGGCGTCCGGGTCCGTCTGAGGCAGCGGCAGATGTCTCGCGTCCGGTTGTTAATCTGATCGTCAGCGATTCATATTTTGCCCTGTTTGATTTAAGATGCAGTAGATCCGTGAGATTCGGCAGTTGGGGAACAGGACTATGACAAACGTCGGACCTTCGATCCCTCCCGAAAGTATTGGCACTGGTTTTGGCAACGGGAGTGGCCTCGGCCACCGGATGCGTGCGTGGGGCGTCGTTGCCATGCTTTGCGCGCTCGCATTCCTTGCGCTGCCTGCGTCCGCGGCCTTCAAGACGAAGGCCAAGCAGGCAATCCTCATCGACGTGACATCAAACGCTGTGCTTTTCGAACACAACGCCGATGAACGCATGTCGCCCGCGAGCATGAGCAAGCTGATGACGCTCGCCGTCGTCTTTCGGCAGCTTCAGCAAGGTCAGCTGAAGTTCGAAGACGAGTTCATTATGAGCGAGAACGCATGGCGGACCGGCGGGGCGCCGTCCGGGACGTCTGCGATGATGGTGCCGGTCAACACCCGCGCAACGCTTGAGCAACTGATCCGCGGGATCATCGTCCAGTCCGGCAATGACGCCGCGATTTCAATCGCCGAGACGTTGGCCGGATCGGAGGCCAACTTCGGTCGCATCATGACGGAAGAGGCCAAGCGCATCGGCCTCAAGAATTCGACATTTACGAACGCGACCGGCCTTTACGACCCAGAACACCTGACAACGGCGCGGGATTTGGCCGTGCTCGCCGAGCACCTGATCACCAGTTATCCCGAGTACTATCCAATCTTCGCTGAGCGGGAGTTCCGCTATCGTCGGCATAGGTTCCGGAACCGGAACCCGCTCCTCGACCTCGATATCGGTGTTGACGGCCTGAAAACGGGATACATCTCCCAAGCGGGTTATGGTGTTGTCGCTTCGGCCGTTCAGGACGGGCGGCGTCTCATTGCCGTAATCAACGGTTTGAGCACGCGTCGGGATCGCCGCCGCGAAGGGCAGCGCTTGCTTGAATGGGGTTTTAAGGGTTTCTCGAAGTTCCAAGTTTTTTCGAGTGGTGACGTGGTCGGCCAAGCCCGAGTCTGGGGCGGGTCTCAATTTTTCGTGCCGCTGCGGGGGAAGGGACCGCTCACCGTCGTCCTGCCGAAGTTTCCAAGCAATCAGAAGTTGCGGGCGGAGATCGTCTACCAGGGTCCGCTGAAGCCGCCGATTCTTGAGGGGGCGGAAGTCGCAAAACTCCGGGTGACGAGTTCGACCGGTGCCATCAACGAAGTCCCCCTCTATGCAGCGGAAGGCGTAGAGAGCGGTGGCGTTTTGCGGCGCGGGCTGGACAGCGTGTTCCATTTGGCGTTCGGTTGGCTGCCATAGGCTGGTGCGCGTCCTTGGCGCCGAGGTCTCGATGCGCGGAACTGTAGGAGACCCCGTGTGAGCGTGCTCCGCTTCATCACGCTTGAGGGCGGCGAGGGCGCCGGAAAGTCGACGCAGGCACGGTTGCTTGCCGATCGTCTTGGCGCACTCGGCCTGATGGTCGTGCTGACCCGTGAGCCCGGCGGATCGCCCTTTGCTGAGCGGTTGCGGGACGCGATTTTGGCGCAGGGCTCTGAGATGCCAGATCCACTCGCGCAGGCTTTGGCGTTCTTCGCAGCACGGGCCGATCATATCTCGGCGACGATCAAGCCCGCACTCGAGACTGGCGCGTTTGTCATCAGCGATCGGTTTAGCGACTCAACGCGGGTTTATCAGGGTGCCGCTGGTGGCGCTGCACCGTCGGTTCTGGATGCGCTTGAGCAGATCGTCGTTGGTGACCATCAACCGGGATTAACGCTCGTTCTCGACTTGCCGGCCGAAGTGGGGCTGGAGCGCGTCGGAGGGCGTCGGGCGGCGGCGGGTTCAGATGTATCGAATGAGGCGGCCGACATGTTTGAGGCCCGGGATCTTGCGTTTCATGAGACGTTGCGGACGGGCTTCCAGGTGCTCGTTGCGCGCGAGCCTGAGCGGTGTCGCGTGATCGATGCGCGTGGTTCGGTGCAAGAGATCTCGGCGGCGATCTGGGAGCAGGTCGTGGAACGGTTTGGGCTCGCATAGGCGATGGCGCGTCGTACGATCGAAATGGAGCGCGACGCACTGCCGGAGGCCGATCGGCTTCAGCCATTTCCGCATCCACGCCAGACGCCGACGGTCATCGGTCATTCGTCACAGCGACGCGAGTTAGCGGATGCGATTGATGCTGACCGCCCGCACCATGCGTGGTTGATCACCGGCCCGGTGGGTGTCGGAAAGGCGACGCTCAGCTATGCTGCTGCGCGCTATTTGCTGGCGACCTCGCACGATCGGCGTGCCGATGCGCCAGAGCCGCTCGTCATCGATCCGGATTCGAAGACCGCGCGCCAAGTTGAGGCGTTGTCCCATCCGGGCTTGCTGCTTATTCGCCGGGTCTTTGACCCGAAAGATAAGCGGTTTCGCACGGTCATCAACGTCGATGAAGTGCGCCGCCTCAGAAGCTTTCTCTCCCATACAGCCGGTGGTGGTGCATCGCGCGCGGTCATCGTTGATGCGGCCGATGACCTGAACATCTCGGCGGCAAACGCCCTTCTGAAGTCGCTGGAGGAGCCCCCGCCACGCACGCTGTTTTTCCTGGTTTGCAACCGGCCCGGCAGTTTGCTGCCGACCATCCGATCGCGTTGCCGTGTTTTGGCGCTAAGCCCTCTCGAAGCTGATGCAACGCTGTCGGCTGCCCGCGCGGCCGCGGCGGCTGCAGATCCGCCGGTTGCGCGCGATGTCATGTCAGCGCTTGAGGCGCTCGGCGCATCAGCGGACGGCTGCCCCGGCCGTTTGCTGATGCTGGCCCAAGGCGGTGGGCAGGACGTGATGGCCTGGGTTGATCGCCTGTTTTCCGGGCTTCCTCGGGTGGATTGGACGCAAGTTCACACGCTCGCCGATAGCTTCTCGAAAACCGATCAAACCGCTCGCTTCAATCTTTTTGCCGACATGCTGCTAGACCAGCTTTCGACGGCCGTTCAGGCCAAGGCGCGCGCTGGGGCGTGGCCACCGGCTGTGCTTGCAAGCCTAGCTGAGCTGTGGGAAACCACCGCCCGCGCCAAGGCACAGGTCGACCGGCTGAACCTCGACCGGAAATCATTCGTTTTGGACACCGTGGCTCGGCTTTCAACGGCATGGCCTTCGGCGAGGTGACCCGGTGGTTATCTCCGACGATGACCGGCCGGGCGCGGACCTCCCGTTTGGGACGGTCGTGCCGGTTGGCCAATAACGGGCGCGGCGCGACGGTTGAGGATCGCAATGGGCGAGACACAGAAATTCTACGTAACGACCGCGATTTCCTATCCCAACGGCGCGCCGCACATCGGTCACGCCTATGAGGCGATTGCCGCAGATGCGATCGCACGTTTCGAGCGTTGCGATGGAAAATCAGTTCAGTTTTTGACGGGAACCGACGAGCACGGTCTGAAGATGAAACAGACGGCGGACCGCGAAGGTCTGTCGCCAATTGAACTCGCCGACCGGAATGCTGCGCGGTTCATCGATATGGTCGGTGCGCTTGGGACGTCGCACGATGACTTCATCCGGACGACGGAGCCACGCCACTACGAAGCCTGCCAGGAGATCTGGCGGCGGATGGAGGCCAACGGCGACATCTTCAAAACCAACTACGGCGGTTGGTATTCTGTCCGCGACGAGACCTATTACAAAGAAGCCGAAACCGAAGTGCGTGACGATGGGCAGCGCTATGCGACGCCGACCGGAACGGAGGTCGCTTGGCAGGAGGAAGAGACCTACTTTTTCCGATTATCGGCCTACGAGGATCGGCTCCTTGCGCACTATGATGCCAACCCGGATTTCATCCTTCCGCCGGAGCGCCGCAACGAGGTCGTCAGTTTTGTAAAGTCCGGCCTTGAAGATCTCTCGATCTCGCGCACGACCCTGGATTGGGGCATCCCCGTTCCCGACGCGCCGGGCCATGTGATGTATGTCTGGGTCGACGCACTGACGAACTACCTGACGGGCCTTGGCTTCCCGGATGAGGGCAACGCCAAATGGTCCATGTGGCCAGTCAATGTTCATGTCATCGGCAAGGACATCGTTCGGTTTCATGCGGTCTACTGGCCGGCGTTTTTGATGTCTGCCGGCTTACCCTTGCCGAAGCGGGTTTTTGCCCACGGCTTCTTGTTCAACAAGGGTGAGAAAATGTCGAAGTCGGTTGGCAATGTTGTCGACCCCTTTGCGCTCATCGACCATTACGGCATCGATCCCGTCCGCCATTTCTTTTTGCGCGAAGTCACGTTCGGCGCAGATGGCAGCTACTCACCCGACGCCATTGCGACGCGCATCAATGCCGATCTTGCGAACGGTCTTGGCAACTTGGCTCAGCGGTCGCTTTCCATGATCGCGAAGGGGTTTGAGGGACGTGTGCCTGAACCTGGGCCGCTGACCGATGCGGATAGGGCTCTGTTGGCTCGCGCGGACGGGCTTTATGAGAAGTGTCGCGCGGCGATGGACCGGCAGGCGATCAAGGCCTGGCTTGATGCGGTTTGGGAGGTCGTTGCCGAAGGCGATCGGTATTTTGCGACCGAAAAGCCTTTCGACAAGTCGCACAGCGTCGAGCGCAAAGGCACAATCCTGTACGTCACCGCTGAGACCGTGCGGCAGCTCGCAATTCTGGTCCAACCGGTCATGCCGGGATCGGCCACGAAACTGCTGACGCTGCTCGGACAGCAAGCCGCGCCGGATAATGCAAGTGCCCCTGATGCTGCCCCGCTCTTGTTCGCGACGCTCGGTGAAGCGGGGCGGTTAAAGCCCGGCACGCAACTCCCGACACCGACCGGTGTGTTTCCGAGGTACGTCGCGCCGAAAGACGAGGGTCAATGATGCTGGTTGACCATCACTGCCATTTGGACTTTCCGCAATTCGCCGACGATCGAGCGGGCCTCATTGCCCGCGCTCATGCAGCTGGCGTGGGCCTGATGGTGACAATTTCAACGCGCGTCGCGCGCTTCGACGACATCAAAGAAATTGCGGAAGCCCACGACGCGGTCTTCTGCTCCGTTGGCACGCACCCGCACTATGCCGACGAGGAGTTAGACGTTACGCCCGAGCAATTGGCTGAACTTTCAGAACATCTGAAAGTGGTCGCGATCGGTGAGGCGGGGCTCGACTACCACTACCAAAAGTCATCGCCGGAAGGTCAGGCGGACGGGTTCCGTCGCCATATCGAAGCTGCACGGATGACGGGTTTGCCGCTTGAGATCCATGCGCGCGATGCCGATGCCGACACGATCGCCATCCTGGAAGACGAACATGCGAAAGGCGCGTTCCCAGCCATTCTGCATTGTTTCACCGGCGGGCGTGAACTTGCCGAACGGGCGGTGGCGATCGGGCTGCTCGTGTCGTTTTCAGGCGTCGTCACGTTCAAGTCCGGGGCCGAACTCCTCGCATTGGCGGCCGATCTGCCGCTCGACCGATTGCTGGTGGAGACCGATGCTCCTTATCTCGCGCCTGTGCCGTATCGCGGCAAAACCAACGAACCGGCGTTTGTGGCTCATACGGCCGAAGCGATTGCGCGCGCTCGAGGGATCGAACCCGAAGCGCTCGCAGAGGCAACGACGAACAACTTTTTCCGAACGTTTCGAAAAGTGCCGGAAAGCGCACGCTCGCTGGGGCGTGCTGCATGAGCGACGATCGGTTTGAGTTTCGGTTTCTCGGTTGCGGCTCCTCGGGTGGCGTCCCGCGCATCGGCAACGACTGGGGGGCGTGCGATCCGACCAACCCGAAGAATCGGCGGCTCCGATGCTCAGCGCTGGTCCAACGCTGGCGTAACAAACACGCGCCAACGTCCGTTCTGATTGATACGGGGCCAGACCTTCGAGAACAGCTTCTTGCAGCGAAGGTCGGCGCACTGAACGGCATCCTCTACACGCATGAGCACGCGGACCACACGCACGGCATCGATGATCTCCGCGTTCTCGCCTACCGCATGAAGAGCCGCATCCAGGTTTGGGCGGACGAGCCGACAAAGAAGAGCCTTGTTGAGCGGTTTGATTACTGTTTTGAGACGCCGCCCGGAAGCAACTATCCGGCGATCCTGCAAGCCCACGACGTGGTGATCGGGGAGGCGATCCAAGTGGAAGGATCGAGCGGGCCCATTCGGGCTGTGCCGATGGAGCAGGCCCACGGTCGCATCGCATCGATCGGCTACCGCTTTGGCAATCTCGCCTATTCCAATGATACGGCTGGATTTACCGACGAAACGGTCGCCGCACTACAAGGGCTCGACATCTGGATTGTTGATGCGCTCCGCTACATCGAGCATCCCGCGCACTTCACCGTGAAGCAGGCGCTGTCGTGGATCGAGCGCATCAAGCCGAAGCGCGCGATCCTCACCCACATGCATGTGGACCTCGACTATGAGACGCTGCGTCGTGAGCTGCCGGATCATGTCGAACCGGCTTACGACGGCATGGTGATCCCGTTCGACGGTGGATCATAAATCACGATGTTCGTACGCGGCTGATGATATCGGGCAATATGGCAAAGTCGCCAAACTGCATGGTATGCGGCATGTCCTCCAGGCGTCCTTTTCGGTAGCCATGCGCGTAGACCACAAACGGAAGACCTGCCGCCTTGGCCGTCTCAGCATCCGTTTCGCTATCGCCGATGAAGATGGCATCGCCTCCACCCAGTCGGGCGATTGCATGGTGAAGCGGGGCCGGATCGGGTTTGCGCACCTTCAATGTGTCACCGCAGACGACGGCTTCAAATCGGTCAGACCAGCCGCGTGATTTCAGTTCCAGGTTGGTTGGTTCTGTCGGCCGGTTGGTGCAGATCGCAAGCCGATGACCTGTGGCTGCAAGCCGATCAAGTGCGTCTTCAGCGCCGACCATCGGGATAGACAATTGGGTCGGTGCATCCGCGTAGGCCGTGCGAAAACGTGCGACGGCATCCGCGTAATCCGCCTCCGACGTTCGACCGCGGCTATGAAGCATCCGACGGACAAACACGTCAGCGCCGCGGCCGATAAATGAGATCGTCTCCGCGACGCTCAGGGGTTCCAGTACGAATTCGTCCGCCACGCGATTGGCGACGGCTTGGATCATTGGAGCGCTATCGACGAGCGTGCCGTCGAGGTCGAAGATGAGGTGAGGGAGCGTGGCTGACATCACGATGCGCCCTCTTCGGCGGCGTGCCGGATCGCGCGAATGTTGTCGCCGTAGGCGCTGGGGTCTGCAACGGAGCCACCTTTGAACGCGGCTGACCCAGCCACCAGCACATCAGCACCGGCCTTTGTGCATAGTGGCGCGGTGTCAGTCGTCACCCCGCCGTCGATCTCAAGGTGTATGGGCCGGTCGCCGATCATGTCGCGAATGGCGGCAATCTTCGGGACCATGGCGTGAATGAACGATTGACCGCCGAAGCCCGGATTGACGGTCATGACACAGACCAGATCAATGCGGTCGAGTACGTGCGCGATGGCGCTTGCAGGTGTTGCCGGATTGAGCGCAACACCGGCTTTGCAACCGGCATCGCGGATGGCTTGAAGCGTCCGGTCCAAATGCGGCCCGGCTTCGGCATGGGCTGTGATGATGTCAGCGCCAGCGTCCGCGAACGCTGCGATGTAGGGATCGACCGGCGCGATCATGAGGTGCACGTCCATGACCGTTTTGATGTGCGGGCGGAACGCTTTGCACATTTGCGGGCCGAACGTGATGTTTGGCACGAAGTGGCCGTCCATCACATCGATATGCACCCAGTCCGCACCTTGCGCTTCGACGGCCTCGCACTCGGCGCCGAAGTTTGCAAAGTCAGCGGCAAGGATCGACGGGGCAATTTTGATCGCAGTTGTTTTTTTCATGCGCTGGTGTGTAAGCCGCAGCCGGAACGGCGGCAAGAGACGCGCACGCCCGAGCGGGTATTAACCGCCACATGGTTCCGTGAGCCAGATGGTTCTGTGACCCAAATGGTCCCATGAGTGAGCGTCGCCGACGTTGAGACGGGACGACTGTCTGCGGTGACGTTGTCCCGAGCCTGACCCGAGCCTGACCCGAGCCTGACCCGAGCCTGATCCGGGCGTGAATTGTTCACGTGTGGCTTGCTGCCTTCGTGGTCTGTACATTGAGACACCTGAAGTCGGTTGCGTTGCCGCGAATAATTACGAAACGCTCACGCCTTGCGGGCTCAGCATGTCGAGTGCTGGCATCATCGAAATAAGCATTTTCGAATAAGCATGTTTCGGATCTTCAAAAAGATCTTGGGTGTCTGCGATCTCGCAGATCTCACCCGCTTTCATGACGGCAATTCTCTCGCACATCTGGCGAATAACTGGGAGATCGTGACTAATAAAAATCATGGTAAGTCCTAATTCGTCCTGAAGATCCTTCAGCAAGTTCAGGATTTGGGCCTGCACCGAGACATCAAGTGCAGATGTTGGCTCGTCGCAAATGAGAATTCGTGGCCGTGATGCGAGTGCGCGTGCGATCGCGATGCGTTGACGTTGACCGCCGGAGAACTCATGCGGGAACCGCTGGGCGGCGCTCGAACCGAGACCGACATGATCGAGAAGATCCCGCACAATCGCCGCTGTCTCGGAACTGTTTTCGGTTGTCCTATGGTATCGAATTGGTTCTGAGATGATGCTTTCAACGCGCATCCTTGGATTCAGGGACGAGTAAGGGTCCTGAAAAATCATCTGCACAGCACGGCGCGCGGAAATTGCAGCGCGGCTCTGTGGCTTGGCCGTCGAATTACGACCGAAAATTTCGACCGTACCGGACGACGGACGATAGAGGCCCGCGATAATGCGGGCAACCGTGCTCTTCCCAGATCCAGATTCTCCGACAATGCCAAAGCTCTCGCCGCGGTGAATATCAAACGAAACATTTTTCACAGCATGATTTAAAATGCGCTGGGATTTAAAGATCGACTTTTTAAGAACAAAAGAGATATTGAGGTCACGGGTCGAAATTGCGGTTGTCATCGTGTCGGAGCTTTGCTCTAGAATCTGGTTTTCTGAGCTGCTGAACTGAAGTGATTGGCCTAACCAATGCGTTCTTGGATCGATTGAGCGAAACTTTGAGCCGCCTTCAATAAAATCGACCGATGAAAATCGTTTGAGCTTTCGGTCCGATGGCGGAACGGCTGCAATCAGCGACTTTGTGTACGGCTGCTTTGGTGCCCCGAGGATCTGCTCAACCGGCCCGGTCTCTACAATTTGCCCTTGGTACATGACGGTCACGCGATCGGCCACTGTCGCAATGACACCGATGTCGTGTGTAACAAATATCACGGCAACGCCGCGGGATCGGCAGATTGATTTAATGAGATCCAGGATCTGCGCCTGGACCGAGACGTCAAGTGCCGTCGTGGGCTCATCTGCGATCACGAGTGCCGGGTCGCCAGCCAAGGCGAGCGCGATGACCACGCGTTGCCGCATGCCGCCTGAAAATTCGTGCGGATATAGGTTCAGCCGTAAGCGTGGTTCGTCGAGACCCACGGCCTCCAGAAGTGCAACCGCGCGATCGTGCGCTTCTGCTGGTGGCACGTTCGTCGTGGACATAATCGTCTCGGTAAGCTGATTGCCGATTGTGACTAACGGGTTCAGGGAGGTTTGCGGATCTTGGAAGATCATGCCGATTTTACTTCCCCGGACCCGTCGCATCTGCTCGGGGGAGTAATCGCGAAGGTTCTCACCTTGAAAAATAATTTCTCCGGCCGTGACGCGCCCAGGTGGCTCCAACAGACCGATGATAGCGTTCCCGATCGTTGACTTGCCGGCTCCAGATTCACCGACAACACCAAGCACCTCACCTTCCCCGACATCAAACGCGATTGTGTCGACCGCTTTGAGGCTGCCACGTCGTGTAGGGAATTCGACGACGAGATCACGCACGGAGAGTGTTTGGGGTCGGTCTAAAAGCTGACCACTTTGGTCACGCGCGCCTCCAGTCGAATTCGGCAGCATTGACAGGTCCATTTTTTAGCCAATCCGAAGCATCATCTCCCATCACGAGACATTTGATTGGCTCGCGCTGCAAGCATTGCCGCTTATCTCAGTTTCGGGTTGAGGGCATCGCGGAGCCAATCGCCGAGCAGGTTGACGGCGAGGACGAACACCGCGAGCGCGACGCCGGGGAAAATCGTGATCCACCATTCGCCGGAGAACAGGAAATCGTTGCCGATCCGAATGAGCGTTCCGAGCGAAGGCTGCGTTGGTGGAATGCCAACACCGAGGAACGAGAGCGTCGCCTCTGTGATCACCGCGAGCGCTAGGTTGATCGTCGCGATGACCAGGACCGGGCCCATTACGTTCGGGAGCACATGTCTGAGCATAATAATAATCGATGGGATGCCGATCAGGCGGGCTGCTTGAACGTACTCTTTGTTGCGTTCGACCAGCGTCGAGGAGCGCACGGTGCGCGCGTATTGCACCCAGAATGAGAGGCCGATCGAGATCACAAGAACGGTGAAGGCTGTGTTCTCTTTATCGACCTTGCCGATCAGCCCGGTTGCGACGCCGTCGATCAGAAGCGCAATCAGGATCGCGGGGAAGGTGAGCTGAACGTCAGCGACGCGCATGATGATGCTATCGACCCAACCGCCGACATAGCCCGCAAGCAATCCGAGAACGATGCCGAGCGACGCTGCGAGGAGGACGCTTGCGACGCCGACGGCGAGTGAGATGCGCGCGCCGTACATGATGGCTGAGAGCATATCGCGGCCCTGGTCGTCGGTGCCGAGCAGGAAGCGACTATCGCCACCATCCATCCAAATCGGTGGGATCCGCGCGTCGATCAAGCTCACCTGCGTGAGATCGAACGGATCGTGGGGGGCGAGGAAGGGCGCAAACGTTGCGCCGATGATGACGATCAGCGTGATCACAGCCGCAACCATCGTCACGCTCGACTGGCGGAACGAGTAGGTGATGTCGCTATCGGCTGCGCGCCGGGTGAGATCCCGCATGCGCGCGAGCATTCCGGGTGCGGTCCGCTCGGTCGGCGAGGTTGGATTGTCGTTCGGTGTGTCTGTCATCAGGCGGCCCCGCCGATTTTGATGCGCGGGTCGACCACGACGTAGAGGATGTCAACGATGAGGTTGATGGTCACGAACAGAAACGCGATCATGATGAGGTAGGTCGCCATGACGGGGATATCGACGTTGTCGACGGCCTGCAGGAAGAGCTGTCCCATGCCCGGCCATTGGAAAACGCTCTCGGTGATGATGGCGAACGCGATAATCGAACCGAGCTGAAGGCCTGTGATTGTGATGACGGGGACAAGCGTGTTCTTAAGCGCATGGCCGAAATTGATCGCGCGCTGGGTAAGGCCGCGGGCGCGCGCAAACTTGATGTAGTCGGTGCGCAAGACCTCAAGCATCTCCGATCGGACGAGCCGCATGTCATGCGTCATTTGGAAAAGCCCGAGCGTGATCGATGGCAAGATGAGCGCTCTAAGGCCGCTGGTCGTCAGAAGCCCGGTTGTCCAGTAGCCGAGGTCAACGGTATCGCCGCGGCCAAAAGACGGCAGCCACTGAAGGTTCACTGAAAAAATGAAGATCAACATGATGCCGATCAAAAACGTCGGCAGCGAAATCCCAATCAGCGAGATCGTCTGGAACACTTTCGACAGCCAGCTTTCTCGTCGAATGCCCGTATAAACGCCCATGGGAATGCCGACGACGATCGCAAAGATGGCCGAGATGAGCGACAGCTCGAGCGTCGCTGGCATGCGCTGGGCAAAGAGATCAACGACCGGCTGCTTGAACTGGTACGAGATGCCGAAATCGAGCCGCAGGACGTCGCCGATATAACGCGCAAACTGGATCATGATCGGATCGTTCAAGCCGAGGCGTTCGCGAAGGGCCTCGCGTTGCTCAGGCGTGGTTTCAATGCCGACCATTTGGTTCACGGGATCGCCGACGAACCGGAACATCAGAAAAGCCACAAGGGCGACTGCGAGCATCACCAAAAAGGACTGGAGCAATCGTCGAATAATGAACGCGAGCATGGTCGATTGCGGGTCCGTTCAAAAAAAGCCTTGGCATTTTCAACGAAGAACCCCTCCCGCCAGATGACGGAAGGGGCCGGGTTTCTCAGTCAGGGGGGCTACTCCTTGGTGACCCACTTAAACTTAAATACGTTGTCCGCACGCTGCTTCAGTTTGATGCGCGATGAGGCGCCCCATGACACCGCCTGCTGGTGGAGCGGGATGTGCGCCACTTCAGAGGTCGTGATCTTATAGGCCTCGAGGATCATCGCGTTCCGCTTCGCCGGATCGCTTTCGAGCAGCACCTTGGCCGCCAGCTCATCAACCTTGGGGTTGCAATAACCGCCAAGGTTAAACGGACCACCTTTGCCAGCGTCGTCGCGGCAACCGTGCAGGTTGTGCAGCACGTTCCAGCTATCGAGCGAGCCGGGTGTCCAGCCGAGCAGATAGAACGATGTCTGGTAGTTGCCCGACGCGAGCACTTTCGCGAAGTATTTCGCTTTCGGTTGCGCGTTGAGGTTCACCTTCACGCCGACGCGCGCGAGGTAGGCGGCAACCGCCTGACAAATCGCTTCGTCGTTGACGTAGCGGTTGTTCGGGCAGTCCATGCCAACTTCAAAGCCGTCCGGGTATCCAGCTTCCGCAAGCAAGCTCTTTGCCTTGGCCGGATCGAACGTTGGCCGCACCAGAGCATCTTTTCCGTCTGGGAAAAGAAACGGCGAGATCATCATGCCGCTCGGCGTTGAGAGGCCGCGCATGACCTTCTCGCGAATGACGTTGATGTCGATCGCATGCATGAACGCCTGCCGGACCCGCAGATCTTTGAACGGGTTTTTGCCTTTGACGTTACTCTCGAGGAGTTCGTCGCGCTTTTGGTCCATGCCAAGGAAGATGGTCCGAAGCTCTGGTCCGGCGAGGACTTCCGTATTGGCGTTGGCTTTGACGCGTGGCTGATCTTGCACTGGGACAGGGTAGACCATGTCGAGCTCGCCGGAGAGGAGGGCTGCAACACGTGTTGCGTCCTGTGCGATTGGCGTGAACTCAACCGTTGTCAGGTTGTGTTGAGGCTTGCCCCACCAGGCTGAGTTGGCCTCGAAAACCGTTTTGACGTCGGGCTGGTGCGAGACGACCTTGAAAGGTCCGGTGCCGTTTGCGTTCAGCGCGGCATGGTTTGTTGTGGTGTCCGATGCCGACGTAACTTTGGTCGCGCCGTTTTCCTCGGTCCACTCCTTGTCCATGATGCCCCATGTCTCCCACTCGAAGTGGAGGATTGGGTTCGGTTTCGTGAGGACAACATCGACGGTGTGGTCATCGACTTTGACGAACTTGGCGTCGGCCGGGATCCGTGTCTTCAGGTCAGAGCCTTCGGAGCGGACGCGATCGGCTGAGAAAATGACGTCTTCGGCCGTGAAATCGTTGCCGTTGTGGAACTTGACGCCTTTCCGCAGGAAAAAGCGCCACCGCGTCGGTTCGACGATTTCCCACCGTTCCGCGAGACCTGGCTGGATCGCAAGATTTTCATCGCGCGTAATCAGCCCCTCATAGACGTTGCCGAGTGTGCCGAGCGTGAACGTCTCATTGAGCGAATACATATCCAGGTTCTTGAGTGAGCCCTGGAACGCATATTTCAGCGTTTTCGCTTGGGCTGCCGTTGCAGTCGCGAGCGACACGGCAGCGATGGTAGCGAACCCGATCCAACTGGATCTCATTCGGCGCCTCCACTTGAGTTTCGATACAACAGATTGGGCGCCCGCCGTTTGACCATCGCGCCTGCAAAACGCGACAGGGGATCGAACGCGCAGCCCATAAAGCGCCGGCGACAGGCCAAGGCAAACATCATCTGCCGTGCGCCGGTGCGTGCAGAATAACTATTGTACGGATGCGGGTGGACGTCCACTCGAAACGCCTTTTGTTCAGCGTTAAGAACGTTGTGCGCGCGCCCTAGGCAGCCTCTGGCAACGGCAGTTCAGCCGTTCCAAAAGTACGGTCCTGGCGTGCCGACACGGTTGCCGTGTCGAACCCCTCGATCTGTTCGTTAAACATCCGGAACCAGTTTTGCTTGGCATCCAAATGCAGGAACACACCGCCAAGTCCAATGGCCGCGCGGTCCATGAAAACGAATTCGCGTGGAATTTTGACCGGCCCCTTTTCCTTGAGGATCTTGTGGACCTGGAACGCTTCGCGACGGCCGTAGTCTCCAGGTGCGGTATCCTGAGCGATGGTGCGCACTTTGTCATCGAGCAGCGGCCCATAGATGAACCGCGCCCAGATCGACATTGCATCGATGAGTTCGCTGGTTAGGCCCTCGAAGCCCCAGCTCTCATAAGCGTGCACGACGCGATCCCGGTCCTCTTCGAGCAGCCCGAGATAGAGATCAATGACGCCCTGGACGAAGGCTGGCGGGAACTTTCGGATGCAGCCGTAGTCCAGCAGATTGAGACCGGCTGGCGTCTCGCCGTCGACGAAGATGGTATAGTTGCCGAGGTGGGGATCGCCGTGAATGACGCCGTAATGGCTGAACGGGTGCCACCAGGCGCGGAACAGGGCCGTGGCGATGCGGTTGCGGTCCTCCAGCGGCGCGGTTTTGTAGTCCATCAAACGCCGCCCTTCGAGCCACGTCATCGCAAGCAATCGGTCGCTCGACAGCTCCGGCACGACGTCGGGGACACGAACCAGCGGCTCGTCGCGGAGGATCTCGCTGTAAAGCGCGATATGGCGTGCCTCCAGGCGATAGTCGAGTTCCTCGCGCAGGCGGGCTGCGATCTCGCGGAACATCTCGGAGGTGTCAACAGCCGGAGCCATGCGACCGTGCATGGAAAAAATCAGCTTGAGCTGATTGAGATCGGCTTCGACGGCGGACTGCATGTCCGGGTACTGAAGCTTGCAGGCGAGGTCCCGCCCATCGTGCGCGGTCGCCTTGTGGACCTGACCGAGAGAGGCCGATGACGTCGATGTGGCATCGAATGAGGCAAATTTACTGCGCCAGTCCGTGCCCAGTTCAGCCACCAGCCGGCGCTTCACAAAGGCTGGGCCCATTGGCGGTGCATCGGCCTGAAGTTGTGCCAGCTCGCGCGCATACTCGGCCGGCAGCGCTTCAGGAATGGTCGAGAGCAGTTGCGCGACTTTCATGAGCGGGCCTTTGAGCCCGCCGAGGGCTCTGGCGAGTTCGGCTGCGTTCTTCTCGTCGTTGCCGGACAGGCCGAACAACCGCTGCGAGGCGACGCGGGCCGCAACCCCGCCGACGCGTCCTCCGACGCGCACATAACGGGCGGCTCGGGCAGAGAGGCGGTTGTCTTCTTGGTCCATTGTATAGGCTCGCGCTTGGAGACGCCGATTGGCCTCGCTCTGAACGGCGCGACGGCAACGGCCAATGATCGTCGAGTGATTGTCGACTGATCGTCAAATGATCGTCGGAAGGTCGTAATTAGGATTACGCGTGCGCGAGCGCTCAGATCAGGGGCGCTTTTTGTCCAAGGCTCGGCGGAACGCGCGAAGCGTCACGTCGCTCACGTGGTGCTCGATCCCTTCGGCATCGGCATCCGCGGTTTGCAAGTCGACGCCAAGGGACACGAGGAAATCGCGGATGAGGTCGTGGCGGGCGCGGGCCGCATCGGCCATCGCGCGACCATCGTCGGTCAGAAAGATAGACCGGTACGGCGCCGTCTCAACGAGCCCATCGCGCATCAGGCGGCGGACCGTGTTGTTGACGGTTGCGTTCGTGACACCGAGGCGCTCGGCCAGATCGACGACCCGCGCTTCGCCAAGCGTCTCGATCAGGTCGCCGATCAGCTCGACATAGTCTTCAGCAATCTCTGTTTGGTGCGCTTCGCGCACGCGCCGGTGCTTGGCGGCAGATCGTTCGATCTGCCGTCGCTGCCGCTGCAACTCTTTGTCATTCCCGACCATTGCTCATCCATCGCACGCCGCAGGGCTCGATCCAATGGCTGCCCAATGGCTGCCCAGTGGTTGTACTGGGGCTGCCCAAAGGCTGTCCTGGGGCTTTCCACGCAAGCTCATGACCACAGCGTTCGTGCGCGGGCCTCGTTCACGCGCTGGACTGAGCCGCGGTTCGAGAGGTCGTTGCCATCGCTCGACGCCCGGCGCCGCGTCAACGCAACACATCGGCCCGCCCGAACAATACCTTGCGTATAAGTTAGCTTGATCTAACTTAGTAAGCCTGGCGTTAGAATGAAAGCCGTGGCCCGAAATGCTGCGAAATCGAACGGGAGACTGACTGATGGCGACGTCTGATCCTTGGCGCCTTGCCCCGCGCCAACCTCGCGCCGCCCATACTCGAGCGGCATTTATGCGCGCACCCGCCCGAGCCGCCACGATCGTCCTCACGGCGATCACGCTTGCCTGGATGTCCTTCGGCGTTACGTCCGTTACAGCAGCCGAAAAATTTCGTGTGCTTACGACGTTCACCGTCATTCAGGATATGGCGCAGCAGATTGCGGGCGAGGCCGCAGACGTCGTTTCGATCACGAAGCCTGGCGCCGAGATCCACGATTACCAACCAACACCGCGCGATATCGTTAAAGCGCAAAAAGCCGATTTGGTGCTCTGGAATGGGCTCAACCTGGAGCGTTGGTTTGAGCGGTTTTTCGAAAACGTCTCCGATGTGCCGAGCGCGGTCGTTTCTAACGGGATCGAACCGATTGGGATCGGCTCCGGTCCCTATTCAGGCAAGCCCAACCCACATGCTTGGATGTCACCGTCTAACGCTCGGATCTACGCCCGTAACATTCGCGACGCGTTGATCAAGCACGATCCGAGTAACGCAGAAACGTACGATCGGAACTTCAAAGCCTACGATGAGCGGCTCGTGGCGTTGGATGCACCACTTCGCGAACGCCTAAGCCGGATCCCGGAGACGCAGCGCTGGTTGGTGACGTCCGAGGGCGCGTTTTCATACCTCGCCCGCGATTATGGGCTGCGCGAACTTTTCATTTGGCCGATCAATGCGGATGGCCAGGCAACATCGCGTCAGATGAAGGCCGTGATCGATGCGGTTCGGACACATGCGATTCCGGTTGTCTTTTCGGAGAGCACAGTCCCGGACCGTCCGGCACGCCAGATCGCTCGCGAGACCGGTGCTGACTACGGCGGGATTTTATACGTGGATTCCTTGAGCGAGCCGAGCGGGCCCGTACCAACCTATTTTGATCTCCTGCGCGTAACCGTTGAGACGATCGCAAAAGGTTTCAAACAATGAGCAGTGTCGTTGAGGCTGGAAAGCGGCACTCGAGGCCAGCCACCGCACCTGGTTGGCTCGACCGTTTGAACGCGATGCTTGCTGGTGTGATCGATGCGCTCGACCAGCGCCCTGGAGCCACCCACGAGCGGGTCATTGAAAACGAGCCTGCCCTGGATGTGTCTGGCGTCACGGTCGTCTATCCCAACGGCGTGCAGGCCGTACGCGATGCGTCCTTCTCGCTCGGTTCTGGGAGCATCTGTGGCCTCGTCGGTGTCAACGGCAGCGGCAAGTCCACCCTCTTCAAGTCGATCATGGACTTTGTGAAGCCTGACAGCGGCTCAATTCGGATCTTCGGCCTTGATGCGAAATCCGCGATGGCGGCCAATCTCGTCGCCTACGTGCCGCAGAGCGAAAACGTCGACTGGAACTTTCCGGTGCTCGTAGAAGACGTGGTGATGATGGGCCGATACGGGCACATGGGCCCGCTACGGATCTCTGGATCGGCCGACCGGGCAGCCGTAAATGCGGCGCTCCATAAAGTCGGCATGAGCGCGTTCGCGAGCCGACAAATCGGGGAACTCTCCGGCGGGCAGAAAAAGCGCGTTTTTCTCGCTCGAGCGCTTGCCCAGGAAAGCCGGATGATCCTTCTCGACGAGCCGTTCACCGGCGTCGATGTCAAAACCGAACACGCCATCATCGATCTTCTGATGGCGTTGCGCGACGAGGGGCACGTCGTACTGGTGTCGACCCACAATCTTGGAAGCATTCCCGACTTTTGCGACCATGTCGTGCTGGTCCGACAAACGGTCATTGCCGCCGGTCCGACGGACGAGACGTTCACGCAGTCCAATCTGGAGCGTGCATTTGGCGGCGTGTTGCGGCACTTCCGACTCGAAGGGTCCTCCTTGCACGACGACGATGATGCACGTGCGGTGACAGTTCTCACCGACGATGAACGGCCCGTTGTCTTTTATGGTGACGCGGATCCGAAAGATGGCCCACTCGGGCCCTCGCGGACAGAACGCCCACCGTCCTCCAGTGACACGAACGGACAGGCCGCCGCCGCCCCCGCGCCGGAGCGAAAGACCGAACACTCGGACAAGCGGTGATGTTCGAAGATCTGATCGCGCCGTTCCAGTACGACTTTATGCTCCGCGCCATGTGGATCAGCGCTGTTGTTGGCGCGATGTGCGCCTTTCTCTCATGCTTCCTCATGCTGAAGGGCTGGTCGCTCATGGGCGACGCGTTGAGCCATGCGGTCGTCCCAGGCGTGGCGGTCGCCTACCTCATTAAAATTCCATACGCAGCCGGTGCGCTGTTTGCTGGTTTGCTCGCCGCAGGCGGCATGGCACTGATCCGCGCGCAATCGCGCTTGAAAGATGACGCCGTCATTGGGCTCGTTTTCACGGCCTTCTTCGCCGCCGGATTGCTCATCGCATCGCTCTATCCAACGTCGGTGAGTGTCCAGACCATCATCCACGGCAACATACTCGCGATCAGTGACGGCGATGCTTTGCAGGTTGCCGGCATTTCGTTTTTCACGATTGCCGTGCTGACTGCAAAATGGCGCGACCTGGCCGCCGTCTTTTTCGATGAGGAGCACGCGCGAACGATTGGGCTAAAGCCGGAACGCTTGAAAGTTGCGTTTTTCGTTTTGCTCGCAGCGGCAACGGTTGCAGCGCTTCAAGCGGTCGGCGCGCTTTTGGTGATTGCCATGGTCATCACGCCCGGAGCAACGGCGTACCTGCTATCGGACCGCTTCGGTCGATTGATTATCATCGCGCTCGCACTTGGTTCGGGCCTTGCCGTGATGGGGACATATCTCGGCTATGTTTTTGATGCCCATACCGGCGGCTTGATTGTTCTCCTGCAAACGGCTGGATTTCTGCTGGCCTTTGTGTTTGCGCCAAAGCATGGGCTTCTTGCGCAAAAGTCCGCAGCGCTCAAAACGCGTGAGGCGTCGCCATGAGCTTTGAGGCGATCATTTTTGAACCGCTGAGCTTTGTCTTCATGCAGCGCGCACTGTTGATGGCCGTCCTGACCGCAGCCGTTTGCGCGGTGCTTTCGTGCTATCTCGTCCTGAAGGGCTGGGCGCTCATGGGTGATGCGGTCTCGCACGCCGTCCTTCCAGGCATTGTTCTGGCCCATGTTTTGGCGCTCCCGCTCTCGATCGGTGCGTTTGTGGCTGGGCTCTTCAGCGCGGTTGCGACAGGATATCTGAACGCGAACAGCCGGATTAAAGAAGATACGGCCATGGGGATCGTGTTTTCAGGGATGCTGGCGCTCGGCCTTGTTCTCTATTTGAAGGTCGAGACCGACCAGCATCTCGACCAAATTCTTTTTGGCAACCTCCTGGGTGTGCGCATCGGTGAATTGGTCGAAGTTGCCGTCGTCTCAGCCGTTGTTATCGGAATTGTTGTTCTGAAGCGGCGTGATTTGTTGCTCTATTGCTTTGATCCCGACCATGCTCGGGCAATCGGCCTGCGGACTAACGTGCTTTATTATGGGCTTCTTGTTTTGCTCGCACTGGCGATCGTCGCATCGATCAAAACGGTTGGGATTATTTTGGTGGTCGCGCTTTTGATTGGCCCAGGCGCTGCTGGCTATTTGGTTTCCAACCGGTTCGATCGCATGCTGATCGTGGCGGTGTCCGTTGCGATTTCAGCGAGTGTGATTGGCACACTCCTCAGCTACCACATCGACGGCGCGACTGGGCCTTGCATTGTTCTTGTGCAGGCAGGACTTGTGCTTGCAGCATTTGCCTGGAGCCGCATTGCGGAACAGCGCAGTCAGTCAGCAGCCAAGAGCCCGACGCAAAGCACCGCGCCGAGCGGCTAGGTGTCATCCCCCACAAGGACGTCCTAGATTGAGGCCTGATAAACGTCTCGATTTCGAAAGTCTGATCGTGTGAAGTCCCAACCAAGGACCGGGTTCCCCATGTCTGATCACGTATTCCCGCGAAGTGCTGTCGCCTCGATGCCCAAAGCCGTTGCGGCGTCGGGCTGCCACATCACAGACGCCAACGGTAAATCGTACCTCGATGCGTCTGGTGGCGCTGCGGTCTCAGCACTTGGTCATGGGCACCCGCGTGTGATTGCCGCGGTGAAGCGACAACTTGATCTGATGGCCTACGCACACACCGGCTTTTTTACCTCCGAGCCCGCCGAACAGTTGGCTGACATGCTCGTCGCCAAGGCGCCCGAGGGGATCGATCGCGTCTATTTCGTCTCCGGTGGATCAGAGGCGGTTGAAGCGGCGATCAAACTCGCGCGCCAGTATCAAATGGAAATCGGCGAGACCGATCGCTACAAAATCATCTCGCGGTGGCAGAGCTACCACGGCAACACGCTCGGTGCTCTGGCCGCCGGCGGCAACCGTTGGCGTCGGGCGCAATTTGCACCTCTGCTTGCGAACGCCTTTGTCCATATTGACCCATGCCACCACTGGCGGTTTGGCGAGGCGGGCGAAAGCGCATTTGCTTACGGACAACGGGTCGCCAATGCGTTGGAAGAAACGATCCTTGCGGAAGGACCTCAGACCGTCGCAGCGTTTATGGCCGAGCCGGTCGTTGGCGCGACGATGGGAGCCGTTCCAGCCGTTGAAGGGTATTTCAACCGCATCCGTGAGATTTGCGACCAGTATGGTGTGCTGCTCATCCTCGACGAGGTCATGTGCGGCATGGGCCGAACAGGGCACTGGTTCGCGTCTGAGGCCGATGATGTCCGCCCCGACATTGTCTGCATCGCAAAAGCGCTTGGCGCAGGCGTTCAGCCGATCGGTGCCATGCTCTGTTCCGCGGCGATCTACGATGCGATCGCGAGCGGAAGTGGTTTTTTCCAGCATGGCCATACGTATCTCGGCCATGCGTCGGCGTGTGCCGCTGGGATTGCCGTGCTCACCGAGATTGAAGAAGCGGACCTCTTGGCAAACGTTGCGCGACAGGGCGCGGCCATCAAAAACGCGCTCGGATCTGCGCTCGGACAACACCCGAACATTGGCGATATCCGTGGCCGCGGTCTCTTCATCGGATTAGAGTTTGTGGCGGATCGCGAGACGAAGGACGCGTTTGCGCCAGCGATGAAGCTTCACGCGAAACTCAAGTCAGCTGCCATGAAAAACGGTCTGATGATCTATCCCATGGGTGGCACAATCGATGGCGTCCGCGGTGATCACGTGCTGCTCGCGCCGCCCTACATCATGGATGACACCGGCGCCGATGAGCTCATTTCAAAATTTGTGCAAACGGTCGACGAAGTGATCCCAGCAGCTGCGACCGTGTAGAGCTCAACCAGCATATAGAAGGTCGTGCAGAACGCTGTGGCCCGCAAACAGGTCAATCCCCGCAGCGCTTTTCAGGACGTAAAGCCCGGCAACTGCGGTGACGAAGACTGCAATCATGGCCGTTGCCGCTGCCACCGATACCAACAGACGCCATACGGGGTTGGCGATCGTCAACTTGCGATGACGCGTGTTGGCACTGGCATCGCTTCCCTCTCGGCGAGGCTTTGTGATTGCCACTCGAAACGCGGCGTCGATCGCCGTCTCGCCAGCCGCTGCTTTCCACACAGGCGTATGGGTTCGGAGGACGCGCGCGCCATCTACAACAATACGCATATCACTTGCCGACGCCATGATGTCCCCGGTCCGAGCGGTCTTTTCTAAGAAACTGCGGTGGTTCAAGACCTGTGCCAAATGGCGAGCGGATGGCGGATCGATCTTCGAAGGTCTCAGTTGGGGGCGGCGTCGGCGATTAACTTGCCCTCGATTTCGAGCACACAGGCGTCAACGCTTGCGATCCGGCCCTCTGTTCCGCGCACATCTCGTGCTAACTCCGCAGCGCTCCGGACCGAGTTTTTACGTGCTTCGGCCTGAAACAGTGTGCCGAGGCTTGCGACGGAGATCCGGACATAGTCGCTGAAACTTTCAAACAGTGGCTGCGGCTTGGTGCGCGTTTGGCGGGTCTCGCGTGCTTTCGCTTTGCGAAGCGCTGACTTCAACGATCGCAGCTTTGCGCGCAGCTCCTTCTTGAGATGCTTCAGCTCTTTCAGCGCGTGGCGCGCCTCATCAGACGAGTTCACACGCACGGTGACGTGATCAACATGGACCGTCGTGAAGCGGGTCGGCGTGAGAGACATCAAAAGATAACCGGCAGTTCAGTGGGTCTCAGTGGAGTGACGGCCGCTTCAAAAGCTCGGTGCGGTTCGCGGACACGAGGACGGCTTCGCGCGGGCGACCATCGCGGATGATCTGTAACGTGATGCTGCAACCAGCTGGCCCCTCATCCCACGTCGCTTTAAAAAAGCTGGCGAGCGACGCAACGCTCTTGTTGCCGACGGCGACAATAATATCGCCGGGCTCAATTCCAGCGTCGGCGGCGGGGCCTCGGTCCGCGATCCCGATCACGACGACCGTATCATCGGTTTCAGTCGCATAGAGACCAAGCCAGGGCCGCGGCGGGCGACCGGATGTGCCCGTGCGTTTCATGTTCCAGAGGATGGGGGGCAGAAGATCGATCGGCACAACCATGTTCAGGTCTTGCGCCTCGCCGTTGACCTCGGCGTCCTGGATCTGAAGTGAGCCAATGCCAATGAGCGTCCCGTCGGCTGCAACGACGGCTGTACCGCCCCAGTTCTCGTGTGCGGGTGCGGTGAAGAGGGCCTCGTCGAGCAGATACTCCCAGTAGCCCGCAAACTCTTGCTTCGCGACCAGTTGAGCTTCGATCGTGTTGTCCCGGCCCCCGCAGCCGATGACGACGAGTTCGTCGCCCACTTCAGCGCGCGTTGCGGTGCCAATGGGAATGGGCGTGATGTCGAGCTGACCGAGCGCCTGAATGAGACCGAGGCCGGTCGCCTGATCGTAGGCCAGGACGTCGCCCGGCACCGTCCGTCCGTCATTCAACGTGAGCCAGATCTGCTGCGCCTCGGTCACGAGATAGCCAATGGTCAGGACAAGATTTCGTTCAATGACGACGCCGTTGCCACTGCGCTCTGTCCCGAGAACGGATGCGGTCAGGGCGTCCGGCGGGATCTGCGACGTGACCAGCACCACGGCGTTGAGCGTTTGGCTCAAATCAAAACTGTAATCCTGAGGCTCGGGTCTCATGCTTCCGTCTCGCAATGGCGGCGGGGGCCGGTCTAAGCAAAGTCGCGATGCGTCGAAGTTTGGACGCGCAAGGTGACCTGATGCAACCGGGTGATGGGCGGCGGGCAATTTAGCCGTTGCGCTATGGTGCAATCTCAACGCCGTCCCAAGCGAATTGCCGGCCGCTGTCGTCGGCTTGAAGCCCGTCGATCACCTTGAGGAGGTGGTTTGCGGCAACGGCGGGCGAAACAACTTGCCCAGGCTTCGTTGCGCTCTGAAACGGCTTCGAGAGGCCCGTATCGACCGTGCCCGGATGAAGGGCAACGCAAATCGTATTTCGTCGTTTACGCTGCAACTCGATCGCGAGCGATTTGATAATCATCACCAACGCGGCCTTAGAGGCCCTGTAGGAGTACCAGCCGCCGAGGCGGTTATCGGTGATCGAACCGACGCGTGCTGCAAGTGCTGCGAAGACGGACCGCGGATCACGTCGCATGATTGGTAGAAAAGCACCGGCAACCAGTGACGGTCCCACCGTGTTGATCTCAAACACGCGGAGCATTTGATCGTGATTAAGATGGCGCCAGTCTTTTTCAGGCGCGACCCGATCGCCATCGTGAAGCAAACCCGATGCAACGATAACAAGATCCAGCGGACCGGTCTGGCCAATCTCTTCGGCGGCAGCACCAATCGTCTCCGGCGCGTCGAAATCACACCGGACTGCCTGAACCGTTGGGCCAGCGTCGATTGCGCTCGGATCACGCGACAATGCGAAGACCGTCTCGCAACGGCCACTGTCGACCAATGCTTTCACGAGGGCAGCACCGATGCCGTTGGACGCCCCGACGACGGCGGCGCGGACGGGGGGCTCGAAGCTATTTAAGACCAAACTTTCAATCCTTTTTTCAACGACGCTTTCGAGCCGGTGCTGGTCCCCTGATTGATGGCGGCGATCTGCGGCATGGCGCAACCGGCCGGCTGGCAACATCTTGCATGCAGACCACAGCGAGGTCGGCTATGTCGCCGACGACACTGGAAACACGTGAACATATGACCAAAGCTGCGAAGAAAACGCCGGTCCAGGTCGTCTGGTTCAAACGCGACCTGCGCACGGTGGATCATCAGGCGCTTGCGCTCGCCGCCGAGCATGGCCCGGTTCTGCCATTGTTGATCGTCGAGCCCGAGTGGTGGGCGGAGCCGGACATGTCGGCCCGGCAATATGCGTTTTACTGCGAATGCGTCGGTGAGTTGCAGCTAGCGCTCGCGGACATGGGGGCGAAACTCGTCGTCCGAGTGGGGCACGTTATCGACGTGTTGTCCGAGATTGCCGAACTTAGCTCGATCGCTGGGCTTTGGTCACACGAAGAAACCGGAAATGCGTGGACCTTTCGGCGCGATCGCGAGGTTAGCGCTTGGTGTCTTGTGCATGGGATTGCTTGGAAGGAAGTCCGCCAGGACGGCGTGATCCGCCGTCTGGAAACACGAAACGGCTGGGCCGGCCGTTGGGACAAACGGATGGGCGAGGCGATCACTTCGGCTCCAGCATCTCTCGCACCGGCCGAAACGCGCCTGGACAGCCAAGCCATGCCGTCTGCGAAGGACCTTGGGCTGGCCGCGGATGATCCGTCGCTTCGTCAGATCGGTGGTCGCAGCGTTGCCCTCGACACGCTGAACTCATTTCTTAACGAGCGCGGCGAGCCTTATCGCGCGGCGATGTCGAGCCCGGTGTCTGGGGAGCGCGCCTGTTCGCGGCTGTCACCCTATCTTGCCTGGGGCGCCGTTTCCATGCGGGAGGTGGCCCAGGCAACCTGGACGCGGCAGCGCGCACTGAAACTGCAGGGTGGGCCAGAGGTTCGTGAGTGGCGCGGTTCGCTCATATCGTTCACCGGCCGCCTCCACTGGCACTGCCATTTCATGCAGAAGCTCGAGGATGAGCCGCAGCTGGAATTCCGCAACCTGCACCGGTCGTACGACGCGATCCGAAAGCCGGAGGAGACGGATGCTGCGCGCCTGCATGCTTGGTGCGCTGGCGAAACGGGCCTGCCGTTTGTCGATGCTTGTATGCGGTACTTGGCAGCCACTGGATGGCTCAATTTCCGCATGCGCGCGATGCTGATGGCAACAGCAAGTTACCATCTCTGGCTGCATTGGCGTGCGCCCGGGCTTCATCTCGCGCGCCAGTTCACCGATTACGAGCCAGGCATTCACTGGCCGCAATCGCAAATGCAGTCGGGCACGACGGGCATCAACACGGTCCGGATCTACAATCCCGTGAAGCAGGGCTATGACCAGGATCCCGATGGCGATTTTGTACGTCGCTGGTTGCCGGAACTCGAAAGTATTCCTGGTCCGGACGTCCACGAGCCCTGGAAGCATCCGCTCGCCGCTGGCATTCTCGACAAGACCTATCCCGCGCCGATCATCGATCATCAGGGGGCGGCGCGCGAGGCTCGACAGAAGATTTATGGCGCGCGGCGCGGTCCGGCATTTCGTGATGAGGCCAACGCCATTCAGAACAAGCACGGGAGCCGCAAATCCGGCATGCCGATGACGGGGCAGCGAAAGGCGTCGGCCCCGAGGCGATCCAAGGCAAAGGCCGACACCGGCCAAATGGCGATGGAGCTTGAGGCGCCAGCAACCGCCGCTGAACCTGCCACAAAAAAGCGGTCTCCGGTACGTGGCACAGTGCAGGCCAAAACAAGGAAGCGGGCGGCCGCTGCGAGTTCATCTTGAAATCGCGGAACGGGAAATCGGTCGCTAAAGCAAACCTGCCGCAGAAAGACTGCGCGACGTGCGGGCGGCCATTCACCTGGCGGAAAAAGTGGGCTGCCGTCTGGGACGAGGTGCGCTATTGCTCGGACAAGTGCCGTCGTGAGCGTGGGGCCGCCAGAGCAGGCAAAACGGGCAGCTAGCCAAAAAGCAGCACCGTTGCACGGGTATCGATGCGCTTGACCGTCAGCGTCCGCCCCTCCATACATATGCCCGTGGTGATTTGGCCGGTCGGCTTGCAGCCACGTAAAACAACTCGCTAAAAGACCGTGCTGATGTCAGAGCCGCGCGTCATCTTCGCGGTGTTCATACGTTGGCTTGCGGTCTTCAATCGAAGAAGGACCGCTCAGATGCCCGCCCCAGCTTCTCGCCCGTCGCCCGCCGTCTCATCGAGCCTCTCCTCGCGCCCTCCCACTTCGGACTGGCTGCCTGAAACGCGTCTGGTTCATGCAGGCACTCTTCGGTCGGAATTCTCCGAGGCCTCGGAAGCGCTCTTCTTAACCCAGGGGTATGTTTACCCGGACGCAGAGACCGCTGAAGACCGCTTTAAGAGCGAAGCTG
>JBCBWG010000169.1:0-7453 GCA_039817205.1 Pseudomonadota bacterium | reverse complement strand
AATTAATGAGCGCCCAGCCGAGTAAGCCGAGGTGAAGCGTCAACGACACTGTAAGCCCCAGATACACTTGGCTGTCAGCCCCCTGCTTCGATTTCCGTCACGAGCGATAGCCGCCGAAATCCAGCCTCTCTGATTCGCGCCATAACGCGCGCGACCGATCCGTAGTTCACTGCCTGATCGCCGCGAACGAATATCGGTTCGTTCAGGCCGCCACGGGCGCCCGCTACGGCTTTCAGTTTGGCGCCGAGTTCATCAAGAGCGATCGCGCTGTTCTGCTCCTCGCCGAGATAAACTTGGCCTTCCCGCGTCACGGAGACAACCACCGGCTCCTGGTTTTGGCTCTCAAGTTGCTGTCCTGCCGCTTGTGGCAAATCGAGCGGGACGCCAGCGGTCAGCAACGGCGCCGCGACCATAAAGATGATCAGCAGCACAAGCATGACATCAACAAACGGCGTCACGTTGATCTCGGACATGGGCGCATGAGCCCGCCGGCGGGATCGCCCGCTCCGCCCGGCCTGTCTGACGCTCATGCCCATGTCTGGCTCCGCTTCGCTTCGCGAGTTGGTGGTTGGTTGTTGGTGGTTCTCTACAAACGATCAACTCGGACCGACGAACTGCCTCAACCCCTGGCATCGATTTGACGCGAAACAATGGCCGAGAATTCGTCAGAGAACGCTTCGAGACGTTGGCTTAGTCGGGCCGCATCAGCCGAAAACTTGTTGTAAAAAATGACGGCTGGAATTGCGGCGACGAGACCGATCGCAGTTGCAAAAAGCGCTTCCGCGATGCCTGGCGCCACGACAGCAAGCGATGTGTTTTTGGAGACGGCGATGGCCTGGAAGCTGGTCATGATGCCCCAGACAGTGCCGAACAGCCCGATAAATGGTGCGGTTGCCCCAACGGTCGCCAGAAAAAGCAGGCGCCGCTCGAGCCGCTCCATCTCGCGCGAGATCGTAACATCCATCACTTTTTCGACGCGCAGTTGAATGCCGCCAAGCGCCCGGATCGAGCCTTCGACCGATCGCTTCCATTCGCGCATCGCCGCAACGAAAAGCGCCGCCATCGAAATCGATCGTCCCCTGGAAATGGTTGCGTAAAGCTCCTCAAGAGACTGACCGGACCAGAACATCTGCTCAAAGCGGTCCGCCTCCTGGCGGGCGCGCCGAAATGCAAATAGCTTTTCAACGATGATCGCCCAAGACCAGACCGACGCGAGAACAAGGCCAATCATGACGACCTTGACGACGATGTGAGCCTCAAGAAACAGGCTCACGAAGGACATGCCACCACCATGGCTGCCCGAAAGCGCGTTCGTCACGACATCCATTATTGCCAGCGTCCCTACTTTGAAACCGGTTCGACGCCTCGGACCATCACCGCGCCTCATCCTCGGTGCGACCTCAAAAGGCCGTATACGCCACAAGCGCGCGAAATGGTGCGAGACCATCACCCCAACCGTCCTCAGCCTGTTTGGTTCGTTCGCGTGATTTTGGGGGACGTGCAAGTGCGTTTGTTGACGCGTTTTTAGGCGAATGTTCGACGCAAAGCCGCGGTTTCAGCGGCAACGCTCAGCTCGTGAGGCAGGTTATCTCTGCAATGCCGGAGCATCGCCGCTGGTAAACCGCGAACGAAGAGCCGGACCGATCCGCATCGGTTTGCCCGTGACGGAGACCAACACGACAGTCACAGAGGCCTCAAAAATCGGTTTTCGGTCACCGTCGGCCCGGCAGACACTCTGGGCCAATTCTATGGAGGCCGCCCCAAGCGTTACGGCCCGCGTCTCGACTTCGAGCACCTCGTCAATACGGGCCGGTCGCAAAAACTCGAGCCCCATCCGACGGACGACGAACGCGGCCTGCTCCCGCCCGTCTTGTCCAGCGAGCAGGGCCTGATGATCATTGCCGAGTAGACGGAGGAAATCAGACCGACCCCGCTCGCACCATCTGAGATATGTCGCGTGGTACACCACACCCGAAAAGTCCGTGTCCTCGAAATAGACCCGAACCGGCAGCACATGCCGCGTGCCACCGTCGGCATCGATCGTCAGTCGCCCGGCAAGATCAGGCCAAGTCCGGCCCAGCTCATCCGTCATGCGCTTATCCTCGCGACACGAGGTGGCGACAGGTCAAGTACAACCAACTCCGGCGGGCTGCCGAAGCGGAGCGGCACACCGCTGCAACCGAGGCCTGCTGAGACGATGAGACTTCTCTCAATGCCATTTGCGTCGGCTTCAACAATGTGGCCGTGGCGATAGCGTGTTCCGAACTTGGAAGGGATTTTCGGTGCCCAGCCGAGGAGCTGAACCTGTCCACCATGCGTGTGGCCCGCGAGTGTGACCGCATACCGCGCGGGCACCTCGGGAAAGATATCCGGCTCGTGGATCAACAAAATCGCGGGCGCATCATCGGTCAGTTGGGCTGCGGTTTTTGGCAAGTCATCGACACCTTGAAAGCCAAAGCTCTGGTGATCTTCCCGCCGGCGGCCCCACACGAACTCACCGTTCGGCTTTTGGTAAAGCCAGAACGCCCATTGGTCGCCAAGACCGGAGAGCCAGAACGGCTTGCCATTGGCGACCATGCGGACGCTGTCGTTTTCGAGAACCGGAATCCGAGCCGCTTTCAAAGCTTCGCCGACCCGCGTCGGGCCTTGGCGCGCGTACTGCCAGCGGATGTCCTCCCACCAATCGTGGTTGCCAAGAATTGCGTACCGACCGAGCGGCGCCTCCAACTCAGCAAGCGCGGCCGTCCACGCTTCATAAGGCACCTGTCCGCGCACAAATCGATGGTGGGTGACGAAGTCTCCAAGCAGGACGACCAGGTCCGGCCGAAGCGCGTTGGCGGCGGCAACGATCTGACGGACGCGATCGAGTGGCATCCACGGCTCGCAAATGTGCATGTCAGCGAGCGCAACGATCCGGAGATCTGGCCCGCCCTGCCATTGGGGCGGTGACAACGCATAATGCGCAAGCTCAAGGCGATACGGCTCGATGGCAAACGCGTAGCCGCCGGTCCCTGCCGCCAGGGTTGCGGCGCTAGCGGCACCGAGCAGGAGGTGTCGGCGATTGATCAGCACGCGGTGTCGGAATCCCGTCTTCGTAGGGCTCGGAACTAGCGGTGGAACTAGCCGTCTCGCATTGCAACAAAAAGGCCGAGACCTGCCATCGCTCAAAAAAATTGAACGCGCCCGTTAACCGTTTGCAGGATCACGATCCGGATCAAAGAGTTCGGGCTGCCCGATTTCTGAGGTCGCGTCCGGGACCACCTTTGGCCCACCACTGAGACCCAGATGCCGATAGGCTTTCAGCGTCATGATGCGACCGCGCGGCGTTCGGCCGACAAAACCGGACTGCAAAAGATATGGCTCAACGATTTCTTCAATGGCGTCGCGCGGCTCCGACAGGGCCGCCGAAATCGTCTCAATACCAACTGGGCCGCCATCGTAGTCCAGCGCGATGCAGCGCAAGTACCGATGATCCAGCGCATCAAGGCCGGCGCCGTCGACTTCGAGCATCTTGAGTGCTCGATCTGCGACATCAGCCGTGATCGCATCGGCCTTCGTTACGGTCGCGAAATCCCGGACGCGGCGCAGAAGGCGGCCGGCGACCCGCGGCGTCCCCCGCGCACGTTTTGCGATTTCACGCGCACCATCGGGTTGCATCGGCGCACCGAGCACGCGCGCGCCGCGTTCAACGACCGATTGCAATTCGTCGACGGTGTAAAAGTTCAGCCGGATCGGAATGCCAAACCGATCCCTCAGCGGCGTCGTGAGAAGACCCGCGCGCGTCGTGGCCGCAACGAGCGTAAACTTGGCCAGATCAATCCGGACAGATCGAGCGGCAGGACCTTCGCCGATAATCAGGTCCAGCTGGAAATCCTCCATCGCCGGATAAAGGATCTCCTCAATCGCGGGGCTGAGGCGGTGGATCTCGTCGATGAACAGGACGTCGCGATCTTCGAGGTTGGTCAGGAGCGCTGCAAGGTCGCCAGCTTTCGAAATAACCGGCCCCGACGTCGCACGAAAGCCGACGCCAAGCTCCTTCGCCATGATTTGAGCAAGCGTCGTTTTCCCGAGGCCTGGAGGCCCTGCAAACAGGACATGGTCAAGCGCATCTCCGCGCGCCTTCGCCGCTTCGATGAAAATACGAAGATTAGCCCGCGCCTGTTCCTGGCCCGTAAAGTCGTCGAGCGTCTGCGGTCGGATTGATGCATCCAACGCATCCCCGTCGCGGCGTTCAGCTGAAATGAGACGATCCTCGCTCATAAGCCCAGGCTTGCGGTCGTTTGGGTGGGGCGTCAAGGTGACGGCAGATGCTAGGCCAGTGAACAAACACGCGCCCGTTCGCTCCCCATTTGACGGCCCGACCGGATTGCCCGCGACAGAGGGTCGATTTGTGCGCGTCGAGGGGCAAATTTTACCGATGTCGCCGAGCAGAACCAGTCCCGCTTCTAGGCCTCGCTTTTGGGCCTCGCTTTTGGGCCCCGTTTCTGGGCCCAGATTCTGGACGATGAGGCACTGACACAAGCATTCGCGCCCGAGCACGCCGTCACGCTCACCGACCTCACGACGCTGTAGCTGGCGGCTCCGGTTTCAAAATGTTGACGTTCATCAGCATCGAGCGCACGGCAACCGAAATGAGGCCAGCGGCAAACATGATCACCGGCTGCATGCCAACCGTCGGGAACGGGAACAGTAGGATCGCCGCAGTGAAAGCTATGACGCCGACGGCACCTGCCATGAAGAGCGAAACGCTGCCGTTTTTCAGAACAGTCGGGACGAGCGAGACGGCTGTCAGTGCCGCGGGGATCACCGACCAGACGAACGCCGTGACACCAATCGGCGCGATGTGCGTTTGAAATTCACCGAACGGCATCTTGGCAAATGTCTCAGGCGCAATGCCGGCACCCCAGGCAACGGCAATCATTGCAGCGCCTGCGAGCCCTCCGAAAAACGGCGCAACCAGCATGAACGCCAGAAACATCCAAAACGCGCGCTGACCGTTTGAAATGGCACCGTCCGGCGCATCCGGATCGCGGTCCGGTTCGGCGACTTTCAGCTTTGGTCTGTCAGCCATGTGCGCCCCGCTTTCCCCGTTGAACTGCAGCGTCGAGCGCTTGCAGAAATCGTGATCGATCCTCACGCCCGAACGGTCGATTGTAGGAACCGCCGTCACCGGTCTCGCGCAAATGCTGCTTCAACTCCCGCATCGCAAGCGCCATTCCGATCGCGGTCTTATCGAACGGTTTTCCCGTCGTCCCAATAACGTCAGCGCCAGACTTAAGGCACCGCGCGGCCAAGGGGATATCGGCTGTGACGACGATGTCTCCCGCAACCGCGCGCTCTGCAATCCAGTCATCGGCGACGTCCGGGCCGTCGGGGACAACGACATTTTGTAGGAACGGTGCTCGTGGCAATCGCATGCCAGAGTTGGACACGAACACGGCTGTCAAACCGTGTCGCTCAGCGACGCGCATGATCTCGTCCTTCACCGGACAGGCATCGGCATCGATGTAAATCGTCATGGCAGACCCGCTGTCTCTTAGACTATCAATGTCACTTAAACGTCCAATGTCATTGGGCCATCAGCGCCGCGCGAACAGTTTCTCAATGTCAGTCAGTTGCAACTCGATATACGTTGGGCGGCCGTGATTGCACTGGCCCGACCCGGGCGTTTGTTCCATGTCGCGTAACAAGGCGTTCATCTCATGTGGCGTCAGGCGACGCCCGGCGCGCACGCTGCCATGGCAGGCCATCGTCGCGCAGACGGCATGCAATCGCTCGGTCAGGAGGTCATCCCGGTCGTTCGCGATGAGGCGCGCGGCCAGGTCTTTCACAAGGCCCGCGACGCCCTTTGTGCCGAACAGCGCTGGGACTTCGCGCACAAGCACCGCATCAGCACCGAACGGTTCGAGCACAAGTCCGAGCTCGGCAAGCGACAACGATTGATCAGAGAGCGCGTCCAACTCTTCGGCCGTGACCGGCACAACTTCCGGGATCAGCAGCGCCTGACGCGCAACGCCACCATTCGCAAGCATCGCCTTCATGCGTTCATAGACGAGGCGCTCGTGCGCGGCGTGTTGATCAACGAGGATTACGGCATGCTCTGTTTGCGCGACGATGTATGTCTCATGGATCTGCGCCCTGGCAGCTCCCAGGGGCCGGGCCATCGCCTCCGGATCGACCTCAAAAGCATGAGCGTCAGCATTCGCCGTCGGCCCACCGAGGCCGGTGATTGGCGCCTGGGCCTGCTCTCCGAACCCGGTCGGCAAGCGGGCCGCAGAATAGCTGCTGGTGCCGCTATTCGATCTCGCCGAGGGTCCCGGACCGTGCGCCGGCCGCGAAGGTCGATCAAAGCCGGTTGCTGATGTCGCGTGACCCAAACCACTGGCCGAGCCACTCACAGATGCGCCCGCAAGCATTGCGAGCGCTTCGGCACCACCGGCGGAACTTGCGCGGAAGCCTGCGTCTTGAAGTGCGTGACGCAAACCACCCGCGATCAGTGCTCGGACGTCACCGGGGACGCGAAATCGAACTTCCGTCTTTGCCGGGTGCACATTGACGTCCACATTCTGGCTGTCGAGGTCGACGAACAGCGCGAGATAGGGATGACGGCCCTTTGGGATAAGATCACCGTACCCTGATTTAATGGCACCGATCAGGAGCTTGTCACGCACGGGTCGATCGTTGACGAACAGGAACTGCATCGTCGTGTCGCCGCGGTTCAGCGTCGCCAAGCCCGCAAAGCCTCTGACACGGACACCATCGCGCGCTCCACCTATTTCCAGCGCGTCTGACAGGAAATCGCGGCCCATAATTTTGGCGAGCCGCTGCAAGTGGCCATCGGGACCGGCTGTGCAGGCTGGAAGCCTGAGGCCTGTGCGTTCTCCTGTTGTGAGCGTGAAAGCGACCGCTGGGTGCGCCATCGCGAGCCGTTTCACAACGTCGGAGACAGCCATGTTCTCGGCGCGCTCGGACTTCATAAACTTGAGCCGAGCCGGCGTCGCGGAGAAGAGCGCGCGAACTTCAATCCGCGTGCCCGCATTCAACGCGGCGGGTCGCACGTCGTGCACGCGGCCGCGATCAACTGTGATTTCAAAGGCCTCGTTTGCTTCCCGTGCGCGAGACTGAATGGTCAGCTTTGCGATCGATCCAATCGACGGCAAAGCTTCGCCGCGAAAGCCAAGCGTTTGGATGGCCATCAAGTCGTCGTCCGGCAGCTTGGACGTCGCATGACGGCGAACGGCGATTGGCAGCTCATCGGCCGCAATGCCGCGGCCGTCGTCCGTCACACGAATGAGCGACAGACCGCCGTCGACGGTCACGACATCGATGGATGCGGCGCCAGCATCGAGTGCGTTCTCCACCAACTCTTTCACGACGCTTGCCGGCCGCTCGACGACTTCGCCAGCCGCAATCCGGTTGATCGTCTCTGTCGATAGCTGACGGATCGGCACAG
>JBCBWG010000168.1:0-7547 GCA_039817205.1 Pseudomonadota bacterium | reverse complement strand
TCGGATTAGAGTTTTGTCACATGCAGGTCCGGCACACGCGCATCCCAAGGGCGGGCCTGCTCGAGCACGGCTGCCAATTGTAGCGGCAGATGATCGTCGCCGGGTTTGGCGGCGATCTGCACACCGATCGGGACGCCCGTCGTGTGCATCCCAAGCGGCAGGGAGATCGCCGGCGTTCCCATGATGTTGTGCGGGGTCGTGTATTGGATCGGCTCGTGATAAATTTCGCGAGCGATGTTGGCAGCTGTCACGCCGGGCTTCGACAGATGATATTTGCCCCAGGGCTCGGCAACGCGCGCGGTCGTCGGCGACAGCCAAATATCGTAAGTGTCGTAGAACGCGCCAAGCCTGCGTCGTGCCGTATTGAGCTCGGACAAAACCGCCATGAACCGCGCGGGCGTCACCGTTTTCGCATGCTCATAAAGCGACAGGATCGGCGGCTCGAGCAATTCCGTTGATACGCTCCGCCCCGCACGTTTGGCGTAGCCGTCCAGGCGCGCATCGAATGCAAAAAAGAAGAGATCGGTGGTCGCTTCGGCAACGGCCTCACCGCCCATATCAACCGATGCTTCTTCGACGTGATGGCCCATCTCGGCGAGAAGCGCAGCTGTATCCCGAACGGCGTTTGCAACCTCCGGGTCAACGGGCACGCCGAGCAACTCATCGAGAACGATCCCAACACGAAGGCCTTTCGGCGCGCTTTGAAGCGGCGCCAGGAACCCCTCGTCCGGACGCGGGATGATGAACGGGTCGCCCGCTTTCGGCGTGGACACGCAATCAAGCATGGCGGCTGCATCGCGAACCGTTTTGGTCTGGATGAGGTTGACCGAATACCCCCAGCCGTTTTCGTCCATCACCGGGCCGATCGAAACGCGACCACGCGACGGTTTCATGCCGACGCCCCCGCACCAGCTCGCCGGGATGCGGATGGACCCGCCAATGTCTGAGCCATGTGCGATCGGTACCATCCCGGAGGTGACGGCTGCCTGCGCGCCACCGGATGAGCCGCCCGCCGAATACCCAGCTTTCCACGGGTTTGAGCAGTTGCCGAACATCGCGCTCTCGGTCGTCGCCGACATGGAATACTCAGGCGCGTGGCTGCGGCCGATGATGTTGACGCCGGCTGCCTTCAGATCCTGGCAGAAGAACGTTTCCGTCTCACACATCATGCCTTCGCAAAGGCGGGAGCCGAACTCGATGCGGCGGCCCGCCTCGTGACCAAAAACGTCCTTCATCAGAAACGGTACGCCGCGGAAGGGCCCCTCTCCGAGCGTGGTTTCGTCAAGCCCAGAGACGCGATCGTCGTAGAGTTCTACAACCGCGTTGATCTCTGGATTGGCCTTCGCGATCGCATCCGCAGCCGTCGTTGCAAGCTCCGTCGGCGTCACCTCGCCAGCCGTCACCAACTCGGCCAGCCCAAGACCGTCGTGTCGCGCATACTCTTCAAGTTTCATGGATTACGTTTCCTCATGCGCCGCCGCTGACGCGTCTGATTGTTTGAGATTGTGCGCACCGAACACCGCATGACGGCCGGGCGCTGCTTCGATGAGCGCGCGCGTGTAGGCATGCTTTGGCGCGAGAAAGACGTCCGTCGTCGGTCCGCTTTCAACGATCTCACCATGCTGCATGACGAGGACGCGGTCGCAAATTTGAGCTGCGACGCGGAGGTCGTGCGTGATGAATAGGACCGCGAGCGCGAACCGCTTACGGATGTCTTCGATCAATGCGAGCACTTGCGCCTGCACGGACACGTCAAGCGCGGAGACCGCTTCGTCGGCGATGAGAATCTCAGGCTCCATCGCGAGCGCGCGGGCAATCGCAATGCGCTGACGCTGGCCGCCCGAAAACTGGTGCGGGTATCGCGACAGGGCATCTGGCTGGAGCCCAACAAGGTCCATGAGATCGCGTGCTTTCGCCAGCGCTTGGTCACGAGGCGTGCCGAAGTTGAGCGGTCCCTCGATGACCGACGCGCCAACCGATCGCCGCGGGTTCAACGAGCGATAGGGGTCCTGAAACACGATCTGCACGCGTTTGCGATGGGGCCGCAGCCGACGCTCAGGCAGCTTTGCAATGTCTTCGCCTTCGACCCGGATTTCGCCTTCGCTCGGCTCGATCAATCGGGCGATGCAGCGGGCAACCGTTGACTTGCCAGAACCGGATTCGCCGACCACACCAAGTGTCTCGCCACGGCGCACCGTCAAGTCCACGGACTTGGCCGCCTTGACCAAGCGCTGTTTTCTGAGCCAGCCGCCGCCCCCGTAGGTTTTCGAAAGCGTCTTCGTCTCGAGCGCAACCGGGCCATCAACCGGCGCCCGCGGCTTCGGCGTTAGGCTTGGAACAGAACCAACCAGCATTTGCGTGTAACCCTGGCGCGGGCTCCGGAGCACCTCTTCCGCCGTCCCGCTTTCGACAACGCGGCCGGACTGCATCACAACCACGCGGTGTGCAATTTCAGCAACCACGCCGAAATCGTGCGTGATGAACAAAACGCCCGTACCGCGCCGCTCCTGCATCTCGGCGACGAGCTTCAAGATTTGCGCCTGCGTTGTGACATCGAGCGCGGTCGTTGGCTCGTCAGCGATAAGCAGCACCGGATCAAGCACGAGGGCGGCTGCGATCATGATCCTCTGGCGCTGGCCACCGGACAACTGATGCGGATAGCTGTCGATCAACTGCTGGACATCCGGCAAGTGGACCAAGTCCATCACCTCAAGCACGCGCTGGCGTCGCTCGGCACCGCTCATCGCCGAATGAATTTCGAGGACTTCCGCGATTTGATCGCCGACCGTCTCGACCGGGTTCAGCGCCGTCATCGGCTCTTGGAAAATCATCGACATGCGCGCGCCGCGAAGGTCGCGGAGTTGCGCGGGCGTTTTGGTTGTGAGCTCCGCCCCCTCAAGCTTCAGCGATCCCGCGTTGAGTGTGAGCTGGCCTTTCGGCAAAAGCCCCATGACGGCTTGAACGGTGACCGATTTGCCCGAGCCCGATTCACCGACGACGCAGACGATCTCGCCAGCGCCCACCGAAAACGAAACGTCTTCAACCGCATGTTTTCGATCAGCGCCTTTCGGCAGCGCAACCGTTAGCCCAGAAATCTCAAGAACCGGTTCGCCGAAAAGCTTGGAGCTGCCATCTGCCATCTAGAACCGCCGTTGCATTTTGGGATCGAGCGCATCGCGCAGACCATCGCCCAGCAAGTTAATCGCGAGCACGGTCAAGCCGAGGAAGAGGCCTGGATAGAGAATGTTGTGCGGGAAGACACGGAACAGCGTGCGCCCCTCAGCCATGATGTTGCCCCACGTCGGTATCTCCGGCGGGATGCCGATCCCGAGGAACGACAGGATCGCTTCCACCAAGATGGCAGAGGCACAGATGAACGTGCCTTGCACGATCAGCGGCGCGACGGTGTTGGGCAGCACATGACGCCAAAGCAAAAGCGGGAGCGGCGTACCAACGGTGATGGCTGCCTCCACGTAAGCTTCTTCGCGGACCGACAGCACGATCGATCGAACAAGGCGCACAACGCGCGGGATCTCGGGGACGACGATCGCGACAATGACGCTTAAGAGGCCCGCGCGGAACAACGAGACGAGCGCGATCGCAAGCAGGATCGCAGGGATCGCCATCAGTCCGTCCATGACGCGCATCAGCGGACCGTCGAGCCAGCGGATGTAACCGGCCATCAGCCCAACAATGAGGCCGACGAACACGCTGATCAGCGCCACCGAGAGCCCGACCATGAGCGAGACCTGAGTGCCGTAAATTGTCCGGCTATAGACGTCGCGGCCCAACGTGTCGGTGCCAAAGTGCGCCGTCGACGTCACCTTATTGCCGTCGTCGTCGCGAAACGAAACTTCATAGCCCGGCAACTTGTTGCGGTTCGATGGATCAATTGCGGCTGGGTCTTTTGTGCCGAGGAGCGGCGCCATAAGAGCGATCGCAAGCATGACGAACACAAGGCCCGCGCCGATGATCACGGTCGGCGATCCCCGCAGCTGCCGGAGGACGCTTGGGCCAGACGTGTGTGCTGGCGCTTCGGTTTCCGCGGCGGTGACGTCAGCCATGCGTGATCATCTCCATCAGTATCTGATCCTCGGATCGAAGACCGTGTAGGCGAGATCGACGCCAAGGTTGATCAACACGTAGGCGAGCGAGAACAGCAAGATGACAGCCTGGATCGTCGGGTAGTCGCGCGCGAGCACGGCATCAACGGTCAGAAGTCCGAGCCCTGGGATCGTGAACACGCTTTCGGTGACAACGACGCCGCCGATGAGAATTGCGATGGTGAGGCCGATCACGGTGAGGATCGGGACGGCTGCGTTCCGAAGCGCATGCCGGAACAGAACCCGGCTCTCGACCTGCCCTTTCGCGCGGGCGGTTCGGATGTAGTCCTCGGACAGAACCTCAAGCATGGACGTCCGCGTCATACGCGCAATGAGGGCGATGAACACAACGGAGAGCGTGAGCGCTGGCAGGATGAGACGTTCAAGCCATCCAAAGAAACCATCGCCGATGCGCTGATAGCCCTGGACCGGAAGCCACTGCAGGTAGATGGCAAACACGTAAATCAGAATGTAGCCGATGATGAAGACGGGGATCGAGAAGCCGAGCACGGAGAAGCCCATGATCACCCGATCGAGGAAGGTGCCCTGTTTGTAGGCAGCGATCACCCCGAGCGGCACGGCAATCACGACGGCCAAAAAGATGGTGAGAAACGACAGCGAAACCGTTGGTTCGAGCCGCTCAAGGATCAAATCAGCGACCTGTTTTTTGTAAAAGAAACTTTCGCCGAAATCGCCGATCAGGACGTTGCCGAACCAGACGAAGAATTGCGTGACGATGGGCTGATCGAGCCCGAGCTTTTCGCGGATCTCTGCGATCTGCTGATCGTTTGCAAAGTCACCAGCGATGATCGCGGCCGGATCGGCCGGGGTCAGCCGCAGCATCAAGAAGACGAACACGGCAACGATCAACATCACCGGGATGGTGGCGAGAACACGCTGGAGAATGTAACGGGCCATGGGTGCCTAAAGCGTTTCCCTCTCCCCGCGAGTGGGGAGAGGGATTGGGAAGGGCGGAACCTGCGATCAGCCCTTCTTCTCGATGTTCCAGAGGACCGGGACACCCGCCGGGATAATCCCGGTGATGTTGGTGCGGTGGAAGCCCATGTTGTACCACTGGCCCAAGTGTACGTGCGTTGGATACTCGACCCAACGACGTTGGATCGCAGCCACAATCTCTTTCTGCTTGGCCGGATCAGCTGCTTTCGCGAACTGATCGCGCAGGTCCTGGATCTTCTGGTCACAGGGCCAACCGAACAGCGCTTTATCGCAGCCCGCATTCAGGAACGCGTGCGCGATCGGGTTGAACAAGTCACCCGCCGTCCAAGACGTAATGAACGCGTTCCAACCGCCTTCACTCGGCTTGTCCTTTTTTGAGCGTCGCGCAACCAGCGTCTGCCAATCCATCGATTGCATGTCGACCTTGAAGCCAACGCGCTCCATCAGCGACTTCGCAACCGGTGCGAGGTTGGTCAGCACGTAGAGATCGGTTGAGTGCATCAATACGATCGGCGTACCGTCGTAGCCTGCCTCTTTGAGGAGTTCGCGCGCCTTTTTGAAGTTGGATTCAAGGAGACCATCCATGCCGACATCCGTCTCGAACGGCATGCCGCAAACGAACAGCGCCTTGCAGAGCTTGTAGTACTCTTCCGAGCCCACCACGGCCTTCACGAAGTCTTCCTGGTTCAGCGCGTAAAGCAGCGCCTGACGGATCTTCGGGTTGTCGAACGGCGGGTGCAGAACGTTATAGCGGAACGTGTACTGGTTGCCGGCGGGGTTCCAGTTCGTGTTCGAGATTTTGGTGTCGCCCTTCATGAGCGGGTGCAGATCGTGCGGCGGGCTTTCGATGTAATCGATCTCGCCCGATAGAAGCGCGTTGACCGCTTGGCTGTGGTCGCGGATGGGTCGGAACACAACCTTGTCGACTTTGACCACCTTGCCACCCGCCAGACCGGATGCGGGTTCGGAGCGCGGCCTATAACCATCGAACTTTTTGTAGACGATCTTGTTGCCCGGCTCCCATTCGTCCTGGACGAATACAAACGGGCCTGAGCCAATAAACTCCTTGATCTGTTCGCCCGGCGGCGTTTTCGCGACCCGCTCCGGCATCATGAACGGCACGTTTGACGACGGCTTTCCAAGCGCCAACGTGACAAGACCGGTTGGCTCCTTGAGCTTCATGATGATCGTTGTGTCGTCACCCGCCGTCAGGCTCTCAACGAAGCTCATGAGCTTTTGGCCCATGGCATCTTTTTGGCCCCAGCGCTGGATCGACGCGATGCAGTCGGCGGCCGTGACCGGCTTTCCATCATGGAAGGTCAGCCCGTCACGGAGCGTCATCGTGTGGGTGAGTTTGTCATCGGAAACGGTGTACTCGCCCACCATCTGCGGTTGGACCTTGCCGTCCGCATCGAGCGCAAACAGCGTGTCGTAGATCATGTAGCCGTGGTTTCGGGAGATATAGGCCGTGGTCCAAATCGGATCGAGAATTTTCAGATCCGAGTGGGGCACAAAGTTCAGAACCGTCTCGGCGCGTGCCGATGTCGCCTGTGTCGCGGTGGCCGCCATCACCGCAGCGGCACCAATCGCCGCTAACTTGGACGTCAAACGCATGTCGTCTCCTCAAGCCAATGGCCGAGGCAAGTCGGACGCAGCACCCGCCGCATCCCCCGGCCGTGCACTTCTCAGACCGCCACAAAATGGGCCGGGACTTTGACAGCGGTCAAGTGCTAGGCATGCGTATGGATTAAGCAGCGTGGTTGCAGGACAGGCTTATGGCCGATCAGGCGAAGAGCGACGAGCGTGTCGGCAGGTTTCGTTGCGAGCGAAGTTGGCCGCGCAAAGACCGTGCGCATCAAACGTCCGCCCAGAGCACGCCGAGCGACCAGGTGTGGACCTCGAAAGGCGGGGCTGCGACATCGACATCGCCTGCGAACATCGCCGCGATCTGCCACTTGCTGCCGGTCAACTCGAAGACTTCGAGCGTTTGCGCATCAGGGTCGATGAGCCACACGTGACCCAAGCGCTGTTCGGCGTAAATCTCAAGCTTCTCGATCCGATCGATCCGCGCCGTCGACGGTGACAAGACCTCGCACACCCAGTCCGGTGCTAACGCGAAGTACGCGGTCTCAGGCAACTTCGGCAAACGCTCGCGACGCCAACCGGCAAGGTCCGGCACCAGCACATGATCGTCGAGATGAAGCTCTGGCTCGTCCAAAATAATCCAGCCGCCGGGACCACCTTTGCCCCGGTCGAACGGACCGCCGAGCTCAACGCCTAACGTCGACGAGGCCCGCGCGTGCTTCGGCACCGGACGCGGATGCGCGTGCAGCACACCATTGATGATCTGCCCCACCATGTTTGGCGGTAAAGCCTCAAGGTCTGCATACGTTGCAGGGCGATTCTCGCTCGCGGTGCTCATGTCGGAACCTTAGCATACCCGCATATTGCACAACACCGGGCACAACACCGGAACCGGTTTTAAGC
>JBCBWG010000167.1:0-7554 GCA_039817205.1 Pseudomonadota bacterium | reverse complement strand
AAACAGCGGGTTGACCCCTAGCGAGCGGGGAACGATCGACCCGTCGATCACGTAAAGACCTTCGTGCACCGCCGTGTCGCTGTCACCATCCCGGTCAAACACCTGACCTGTATGGCTCACGACACCGCTCAATCGATCTTCCCCCATCGGATTACCGCCAAGCGGATGGGCCGTGGCTGGTTGGTGTCCCATGACAGAGCCTGCCAGCGGGTTCTTTTCGTAACGCCCACCGACACCTGAGACGAGGGTCGTCAGCTTATCGTCCAAACGGCGATAGACCTCTTCATCCTGTGCATTTGGCCAAGCGATCGCGAGCTTGTCGTTGGTGAGTTGCATCTGGCCCGATGCGCTATCGTGGCTCACGGCAAAGAACGTCTGCAGGCTCGCGAGCGGTCCTTTGTAGACGCCGTTAACGAGGCTCTGAAGCGCGCCGAGCAGGCGACCGTTTGGCAAAAACATCACGGGCAGAATTGGCGCCAATGCGGATGGCAGGACGCCTTCCTGGATGCGGAGCTCTTTGGCCAGGTCTTCCGCGTCGTCAATCTCGATTTGACCGCTCACCGCAGCACCGACCGCGTCCAGCCCCGCCTTCGCAGGATAGCCGACGCCGACGGCATTGACCGGGCGGTTCGCGCCGAAACCAAAAGCGATGATGTCGCCGTTTGCCGAGAAGCGATCCCCAACGCGATCTGAAACCGCAAGTCCGTTGTCACGCGAACGCAGCAGGATCTCGGTCGATCCCAGCGATCCGGCAGCGATGATGACCATGGCGGCCGAAAGAACCTCCGGCACAGGATCAGCGCCAGCTTTGGGCTGTTCGGTCGGCGCGATATGCACCCGCCAAGACCCATCGCGCTCACGGCTAACATGGCTCACCTTCAGCTCGGTGAAGCAGGACGCACCATGCTTCACAGCCTCGGGCAGATACGTCATCGCGACGGTGTTCTTTGCGCCAACATTGCAGCCTGCACAGCAATCACCACACCGGGTGCAAGCGGATTGTGCAACGCCTGCCGGATTGACCGTGTCTTCGAAACTGATGGCAACACGTGGCGCCACGGGCTTGACGCCAAGCGCGTCCGACGCCGCATCAAGTGCCTGGTACTTCGGATGGCTCGCAGCGATTGGGTCCGCCGATGGACGAAGCCAATGCTCGGCACGACGGTACCCTTCATCGAGGGTCGGGTCCTGACGGATTTGCCCCGGCCAGACCGGATCTTGAAACACGCGGCTGTCCGGTCGCAGCGTCACGCCAGCATTGACGAGCGATCCACCGCCAAGGCCGCATCCGACCAGAACATGGATATCGTCGCCAAGGCGCACGTCATAGAGCCCGACCGGAGAACCTGCCGCCATGCGCTTACCCGTGACCCTCATTTCCTGCCGGAGTTCGGGAAAGCGCGTTGGGAACTTGCCCGTTTCGACCTCTCGCCCACGCTCAATCACAGCGACAGATTTGCCGGCTCTCGCCAGCCGTGCCGCGCTCACGCCGCCGCCATACCCTGAGCCGATGACGATGACGTCGTAGTGCGTTTTGAGATCGCTATGCGGTCTGGCTAAGGTTGGCATTGACATCTCCGGGTCGTCTGTCTGACCCGAACAATCGCTGCTTCTCCACAAGGCGGTCCAGTGACGAGAGGCCGCAAACGTGGGTTTACGTTACCGCCAAGTGAACGTCGGCTCCCCACTGCGACTTCGAGGTGACAGCCAATCTGCTGTAAACAATGCCCACCCGGTCGATCGGTGACTTGCCTGTCGGATGTCACTCGGCCGCGACCTGCATTGGCAAGGTGTCGTGGTAAGTCGTGAACTCAGGTACGGATCGGCGTGGCGTTCGAAACTGGTTCACGACGGCATCCGTGCACGGATATCCGAGCGCAATGCCTGTCACGATCAGAGCATCGTGCGGCAAATTGAGCAGCGAACGGATGCGACCGGGGAAATTGCAGAACGCCGCGATCGGGCACGCTTCGAGCCCAGCACCACGGGCCGCCAGCAAGATCGTTTGAACGAACGCGCCCATGTCGAGCCAGGCGCCCTGCCCCATGTCGCGATCCATTGTGACAATGAGGCCAACCGGCGCATCGAAAAACCGGTAGTTCCGCCCCTGCTGCGCTTTCATCGCGGCCTTATCGCTTTTCTGGATGCCCAATCGACCATAAAGCCCCCAGCCCGTGCTTCGGCGGCGGCCGAGATAGGGATCACGCCATGCCTCCATATAGTAGGCGTAATCGCGCACCTCGGTTGCGTCGTGTTGGTGGGCGCGCTCGATTTCCCCGGAAAAGTCTCGCAGCCCGGCGCCGGTTAAGACGTGCACGTGCCACGGCTGAATGTTGGAACCGTTCGGTGCGCGCGAACCTTGCGCCAGCACGAGATCAATCGTTTCAAAATCTACGATTTTTGATGAATCGAACGCACGAATGCTCTGGCGGCCCATGATGGCCTCACCCACACTTAACATAATTTTCGCCTCAACTTATTGTTTTTTATGCAATCACGCCCTTCACGGCCCGATCCCGACGAAATGATTAACCAGAATTAATCATGTGGAAAGTGTGAAATTGTCGCAAAATATTGCAAGCGGTGATCCAACCTCGACAAGACTGAGACGCGGGCCGCGACAAAACAGGCGCATGGGCGCCTACAGCTGCCGGATTGGAGCACCTTCGAGAAATGCGGTCACCGCCTCGACCATGCCCGTGTACCAATCGGCCAGATTGTCTCGGGTCCAGTAGCCAAGATGCGGTGTCAGCAAGGCACGCGGCTCACGCCGAAGCGGGTGATCAACCGGCAAGGGCTCTTCGTCAAAAACATCTAGGCCGCAGCCGCCGATGCGATTCTCGGATAGCGCGGCGATCAACGCCGGTTCGTCGATGATGGGACCGCGCGAGGTATTGATCAAAAGCGCTGTGCCCTTCATCAGGCGCAATTCACGCGCGCTGACGAGACCTCGGGTGCGCTCCGACAACTTCGTGTGGATCGTGATGACGTCAGCGTTGCGAAAGAGTTCGTCCTTGGAAACGCGGCGCACGCCGACCGTTTGCGCCTGCTCCGACGTTAGATTCTCGCTCCAGGCCACAACAGGCATGCCGAGCGCCTGGCCATATCCAGCCACCTGACGCCCAAGATTGCCGAGCCCAACGATCCCCAGTGTTCGCCCGGACAACTCGGTCCCAAGCGTCGATTGCCAGCCGCCGTTGCGCATGTTCGCGGACTCGACGGCGATGTGCCTTGCAAGACCGAGCATCAGCCCGAGCGTCAACTCGGCTGTGGCGTGGCTGTTGACCGGCGTTCCACTCACGGTGATGCCGCGCGCCTTGGCCGCCTCGATCGCGATTGCCGCGTTGCGCATCCCGGCGGTCACGATCAAGCGCAGGTTTGGAAGCGCATCGATCATGTCACGGCCAAATGCGGTGCGCTCCCGCATCAAGCACACGACATCCATCTCGCGCAGCGCGGAGACGAGTTCCGGTCCCGCTGGAATGTGTTTGTCAAAAACAGTGATCTCGTGGCTCGCCGCTAATGCCGACCAATCGGCGAGCGTTGTTGAGAGATCTTGATAGTCATCAAGGATTGCGATGCGGGCCATAGCCGACTGCCTGTGTGCGTTTCTGTGTCATGACACCGTGCCGCACGTCACGCGCGACCGCAATTGCAACCGCTCTTGGTCGCCTGAGAGCACATCACCATATCGATAGTGTCGGCGAAGATTGCGCTCCGGCTCGATACGACAATGACGAAACCGGTTGCGTTCAATCGCGGGAGCGGAAGGACACCCACACATGGCCGCTTTTATTATTCTCGGCCTCGGATTTCTGGCTCTGATGGTGCTCCCATCGCTTTGGGTGCGCAGCGTCATCGCCCGCCACGGAAGGGACCGACCGGACTTTCCAGGCACCGGTGGTGAGTTCGCGCGGCACGTGCTCGATGAGATGAAACTGCGTCACGTCACGGTCGAGCCAACGGACATAGGCGACCACTACGACCCCTCCACGAAAACCGTCCGCCTCATTCCACAACACTTCGACGGACGGTCGCTCTCAGCCGTTGTTATCGCAGCCCATGAGGTCGGCCACGCCATGCAGGACGCGACCGACTACAAGCCGCTCAAGGCCCGCGTGCAGGTCGTCACGATTGCGAACTGGCTGAGCCGCGGTGCAGCGCTGGTCTTGATGATCACGCCGGTCCTTCTGGTCATTGCCAAATCCCCGGCGATCATTGGATTGCAGATCGGCGCAATTGTCATTCTGGCAGCCATCTCGATCTTGATGCACGCCACGACTTTGCCCGTCGAATTCGATGCAAGCTTCCGACGCGCGATGCCGCTTCTCAAAAGCGGTGGTTTCATACCAGAGCGCGACTACGAGGCGGCGAACAGCATCTTGCGTGCCGCCGCTCTGACGTATGTCGCAGCCGCCGCAATCGAACTTTTGAACGTCATGCGCTGGCTTCGGTTTTTGCGGTTCTAGCGGCGGTCGGCTGCCGCGTCGACGTGGACGGCTGCGGGACGTTGACTTGGATCGCACCCACGACATCTTTCAGCGTCGGTGCCAACCAACGGAGTGGCCGGGCGAACGTGACGATGGGTCCAGCGTGGGCCAGATGACGATAGACTTTGACGGTCGCGTCAGCACCGGCCTCGACCAGCGCCTTGTGAAAGAGCGTCGATGCGTTCGGGGTCACAAGCGTGTCTCGTCCACCGTGAAGCAGCAGCGTCTTCGGAAAATCGGGAGCTGCAAACGCGATCGGTCGTGCCAAATCAGGCGTCGCTTTGACCGGCGCAAAAATGTGCTTGGTCGTATCCCACGTCGTCGGATCGAACACGTAGGGACCGGACAGGCCGATGAACACGTTCGGCCGCTGATCCCCAGCTCCAACGTCATGGAGATATCGACGATCCCCCGCGAGCAACGCAGCAATGTGAGCCCCGGCCGAATGACCGACGAGAACCGGCGGTTGCCCGTTGTGAGCGTAGTGCTTGGCCGTGTGCGCATAGGCCAGTGCCATGTCTTCGACAAATCCGGGAAACGACACCTGAGGGTGCAGCCGGTAGTCTGCAATGATCGTCCGAACGCCCTTGGTTGCCAGAGCTGCACCGACAAACGCGTAACAGCCGCGTTCGCCGGTCTCCCAGCTGCCACCGTAGATAAACAGCGCCGTTGCAATGACCGGCTGGCCCGTTGGCGGTTCGTAAAGGTTGTAGACATGGCGCGACGTCGGGCCGTACGACCGGGCGCGCTCAACGCGAACGTTCGGCTCAGCGACCGCACGACTGACAACCACTTGCCAAGGCGTTTTTTTCGTTGCGCACGTTGAAACTTTGTCGGTCATCATGCGACCTCGCCGTTGAAGTTGACCCGAACGCGTTGACCTGACTGAAACATGATAGTGTTTCGCCTCTGTGTTCGACGCACGCGCCCGGCCGCTCATGCCCATCACATTCTACTACCCAGATACGCCGCAACTGCCGCTTCCGGATGGCCACCGCTTCCCGGCGGGCAAATACGTGATGTTGCAGCAGCTGCTCGTGAACAATGCAACGGTCCGGCCGGAGCAGTTCGCAACCTCACCAATCGCATCGCGGGAGCAACTCACGACCAGCCATGATCCGGCGTACGTCGACGCGATCGCCGACGGCTCCATCGACCCGAAAATCATGAAACGGATTGGGCTGCCGTGGAGCAAAACGCACGCGCGTCGTGCGCGCGCGACGGTCGGCGGAACATTGGCGGCAGCGCGCGATGCATTGGAGCACGGCTTTGGCGCGCAATTGGCAGGTGGCACGCATCACGCCCATTTTTCGGAAGGAGCCGGGTTCTGTACGTTCAACGATTTCGCGGTTACGGCGACCATTCTCTTTGACGAGCAAAAAGTTCAGCGCGTTGCGATCATCGACGTTGATGTGCATCAGGGCGATGGCAACGCGACACTTTTGGGTCCTGACCCGCGCGCACTTGTTGTGTCGATCCATGGCGCGCGCAACTGGCCGTTCGACAAGGCGCAATCGGACGTCGACATCCCGCTGGATGACGGGACAGAAGACGACGTCTACCTCCACGCACTTGACGATGCCCTCTCCGCCATCGCGAGCTTTCAACCAGACCTCTTACTTATCAACGGCGGCGTTGACCCGCTCGCTGAAGACCGTCTTGGGCGCCTGGCGCTCACATTTGAGGGTCTCGCCAAACGCGACCGCACCATTTTCGCGTTTGCCAAATCTCGCGGCATCCCAGCCGTCCTCGCAATCGGCGGTGGCTATGCCGAACCCATCGACCTCAGTGTCCGCGCCTATGGGAACACCTTTGAGGCGGCAAAATCGGTGTATGGTTTCTGAAGCCACAGGACCGAGGAGACAGAGCGTGCCGACACTCAAGTTCACCGGACAGTTTCCGGACGGGATCGAGGTCCATGACGTGGTGCTCTCGGCCAACGAACTTGTGCTCGCCGGCTGGACGGGGCGGGATGCGGCCAAGGTGCAAGAACATATCGATGAACTGGCCGAGCACGATGTTACGGGCCCGAGCCAGACACCGATGTTTTATCGTTGTGCCGTGGATCTCGTCACACAGACCGACCGCTTACAAGTGCTCGGACCGGACACGTCAGGCGAGGTCGAATTCGTGCTGCTGGCAACGCCGTCGGGGCTTTGGGTGACGGTCGGATCAGACCAGACGGACCGCAAGCTTGAGGGCCAGATCGGCATTGCGATGTCGAAGCAGCTCGCGGGCAAAGTCCTCGCTGACACATGCTGGCGCTACGACGACATTCTTCCGCATTGGGACCAGCTCACGCTCAAAGCGTGGGCAACGATCAATGGCAAGCGCGTGCAATATCAGGATGCGACCCTTGCCGACGTGAAGCGACCCGAGGATCTGATTGCAGGGTGTCCGATCACGTCCGGCGGGGAACTTCCTGTCGGCACTGTCCTTATGAGCGGCACACCGCCCGCGATCGGCGGCATCCGGCCGGCAGCACGCTTTGATATAGAGCTGTCCGATCCGGTCCTCGGCCGGACCATTGAAACGGGCTACGACATTGACGTTTTGCCGGTTGTAGCCTGAGTGCGGAATTCCGAGAAATGAATACCGGAAATCTAATCCGACAGTGCTATCACCTTGATCGAAACGTGACGCGTTTCCGTTGTGCGGAAGCCGCCAAGGTCGGTGGCCGTCGTCATCTTATAATCAAGTTCCGATAACCGTCTTGCCGTCCGGTCAAACTGGCCGACAAGTTTTGCGGTTCGGCGAACTTTGGTTGTTTTTTTGAACTCAGCCATCCGTTTCGAAACAGCTTCTTGTTCAGCTTTTCCTTTGGCGGGATCAGATGCCGCAGCGGCCGCCACGCGCGCCTGCATCGCGAGCAGAACGCGCCGTAGCGTCTGTCTTTTGAGACGTTCGCCGTCGAAGAGAGCGGTCACCTCAATTGAGACCGCCTTGGGCGCGAGGCTCACGTTGCGAACCCGCACGCTCGCAGCAAGATCCTGCCACTCGGCGAGTTTCGGTTTTTCAAAGCTGGCAGACTGCCCAGTCATCTCGTCGTCCGTCCCTGCAACAC
>JBCBWG010000166.1:0-7656 GCA_039817205.1 Pseudomonadota bacterium | reverse complement strand
CTCCTACATCAAATTGCCCTGCGGCTCCGTCGGGGCGTGGCGCGGTGGGTACGAGCCCCACGTGGACGGTGGATGCAAACGACGCCCGCACCCACCGACCGCTGAGGCGGGCCAGTCCGCGTCGCGAGATAATCACTCCGTCATTGAGTTGGCGATCAAATCCGGGACCCGCATGAGCGATACAGCCGCTGACGTCAAAATCATTGCCGACATCGAGCAGACGGGTGCGCGCCTCAAGCAGGCGCAGGCCGCCGCTGAAACCGTGATATTCGGTCAAGAGACCGTCATTCGACGAACGCTCACGACCCTGCTCGCAGGCGGGCACGGCCTGCTGATCGGCGTTCCTGGGCTCGCCAAGACGCTCCTCGTCGACACGCTCGGCACCGTCTTGGGCGTCGATGCAAAACGCATACAGTTTACACCGGACCTCATGCCGTCGGACATCATCGGCTCCGAGGTTCTGGAAGAAACCGAGGGCGAGAGCGGCGGTCGGCGTGCGTTCCGGTTCATTGAAGGCCCAATCTTCACTCAACTTTTGCTGGCAGACGAGATCAACCGCGCTAGCCCGAAAACGCAATCTGCACTGCTGCAATCGATGCAAGAGCGGCACGTAACCGTCGCCGGTCAGCGGTATGATCTGCCGCAGCCGTTCCACGTTCTCGCGACCCAAAACCCGCTAGAACAGGAAGGCACCTACCCGCTTCCCGAAGCGCAGTTGGACCGCTTCCTGTTGCAGATCGACGTGACCTATCCGGACGAAGACGCCGAGCGCAAAATGTTGCTCTCGACGACGGGTGCTGAGCGCGCAATCGCCAAGCCGATCCTCTCGGGCGAAGAGTTGATGAAGGCGCAAGCGCTGGTGCGCCAGATGCCGGTGCCCGAAAGCGTGGTCGCAGCCATTCTAAAGCTTGTTCGCTCCGCACGCCCAGGCGTTGAAGGTGCTGCTGATGCGACCAACGAGGCCATCGCCTGGGGCCCTGGTCCCCGCGCAAGCCAGGCGCTCATGTTGGCCGTCCGAGCGCAAGCCATGCTGGACAACAGGCTTGCACCGTCGATCGACGACGTGATGCTCCTTGCTGATCCCGTCCTCAAACACCGGATGGCGCTGACGTTTGCCGCCCGCGCAGACGGCAAGTCGATCGAAGGCGTCATCAAAGAGCTGACGGCAGTGCTGGAGTAAGCCGCTTGGATCTGCAGTCGATTATCAAATCCCGTGGAGGGGCCGCACGCGGCACCGGCACCGACGGTCGGTCTACGGGCTCAGCTTCCGATGACCGCTTCGTCAGCCAAGAAGCCGAAGCCCAAGGCGTGGCCGCCAGACTGCCGCAAATCATGATCGAAGCATCGCGGATTGCAGCGACAATTATCCACGGTGTTCACGGCCGTCGGCGGGCCGGTCCGGGCGATACGTTTTGGCAGTTTCGCCCTTATAGCTTCAACGACGATGCAAGCCTCATCGATTGGCGACGGTCGGCGAGCTCTGACCACGTGTTTGTCCGCGAGCGCGAATGGGAAGCAGCCCAGACATTTTGGCTTTGGCCTGACCTCTCGCCATCCATGAACTTCGCAAGCCACCTGTCCCGACAGACCAAACGGGACCGCGCACTCGTCTTGACGCTTGCAGCGGCTGAGATCCTGGTCAAAGCCGGTGAACGGGTCGCAATTCTCGGCCTGATGCGGCCGACGGCAAACCGCAACGCGGCAGCCCGGCTCGCGGAGACGTTGGCGGCCAACGCCACAACACCGCAACTGGCATCCGGCCTTCCGCCAGCGGAAACGCCAAGCCGGTTCTCAGGCCTCCTCATGGTGAGTGATTTCCTGGAACCCATTGCTGAAATTGAAGAGCGGATGGCCGTGCTCGGTGGTGCAGGGGTGGGCGGACATATGATCCAGGTGCTGGACCCGGCCGAAGAGGTTCTGCCGTACGAGGGCCGCGCCGAGTTTGTTGGGATGTCGAACGAAATACGGTGGACGGCGGAGCGCACGGAGACACTGCGCGAGGCCTATCTCGCCAAGCTTGAAGAGCAGCGCTCGGCCCTGCGCGAATTGGCCCGAAAGCGCGCGTGGTCATTCACCGTCCATCACACCGATAGGCCACCGACCGAGCCCTTACTGGCACTGATTACACGGCTCCAACATGGCGACAGCTTCGCCGGTTTGGGAACACCAGGAGCTGGCGCATGAGTATCGGGGCGTTGACATTTCTCAGCCCGTGGCTGCTCGCAGGCCTCGTTGCACTGCCTGTCATCTACTGGCTGTTACGGACCGTCCCGCCACGCCCACGCCAGATTGCGTTTCCCGGAACGCGCATTCTCGCCGAACTGAACAACAAAGAAAAAACGCCAGACAAGACGCCCTGGTGGTTGATGCTCATCCGGCTCCTCGCCGCAGCACTCATAATCCTCGCGCTCGCCCAACCCGTCCTCAATCCCGACCGCGCACTCTCCGTCACCGGCCGCGGTCCGATCGTGCTCGTAGTCGATAACGGCTGGACTTCGGCTGCTGGATGGGGTGAGCGGCAGGCCGCGGTTGCACGGGTCATCGCGACGGCTGAACAAGAGCAGCGCGGCGTCATGCTCGTACCCACCGCCGATGCAGCCACAGGCCAGACCGCCGCTATCGAGGCCCCTGCCATTGCAAAGCGCCAGGCCGCGGCCCTCGTCCCACAGCCGTTTGCACCGGATCGCGCCAAGGCCCTCGCGCGTATTCAAGCCGGTCTCGCCGGCACGTCCGAAAGTGGTGCTGCAAGCGTCGTCTGGTTCAGCGACGGCATTGACCACGGCGCCGTTACCGCGTTCGGCGACGGATTGGCAGCTTTGGCAACCGGGGGGTTTGCTGTGTTCGAGCCGGGCCTTGGTGCCCGGGCCGCAGGTGTGTCGGCCGGGCTCGGACGGGACGGCAAGCTTGAAGCGCGCCTCGTTCGGGCTGGCGGTGAGCGCCGCGAGGGCATTCTGCACGCTCTGTCGGCGCGCGGTGAACGGCTGAGCGAAGCGCGGTTTGCTTTGCCGTCCGGCGCGACGTCATTATCGGTATCTTTCGACCTGCCGCTAGAACTCCGCAACCAAGTCTCGCGCGTTGTTCTGTCGGGTGAGCGTTCCGCGGGCGCGGTGCATCTTCTCGACGCCCGCAGCAAGTGGAACCGCATCGGCCTCGTTTCAGGCGCCAATCGCGAACAGGCGCAACCGCTCCTCGGGCCGCTCTATTACATCGTGCGCGCACTGCAACCGTTCGCTGAAGTCCTGCCACCGCCGGAGACTGGCGCAGCAGACGCGATCAAATCAAACCTGTCGCGCAATGCGACGGTTCTGGTCCTCGCCGACATCGGCCAATTGCCCGAAGCCACGCAGGCCCCGCTCGTGACGTGGCTGCGTCAGGGCGGTGTCATGATCCGCTTTGCCGGTCCGCGGCTGGAACAGGGCAGTGACGCGCTTTTGCCGGTGCCGCTGCGCGTCGGCGGCCGTGCACTCGGTGGCGCTCTCTCTTGGTCTACGCCGCAAAAACTTGCCGAATTTCCTGAGACGAGCCCGTTCGCTGGTCTGACGGCGCCAGATGACGTTCTTATCCGGCGTCAGGTTCTGGCAGACCCGGCAGCAATGGACGGACAAGTTGCGGTTTGGGCTTCGCTTGCCGATGGCACGCCGTTGGTCACAGCGCGCCGCATGGACAATGGCTACATCGTCCTCTTCCACATCACGGCAAACTCGGATTGGTCGAACCTGCCGCTGTCCGGCCTGTTCGTAGATATGCTGCGTCGGATCGCAACGCTTTCAACGGTTGGAACGAGCCAGGCGGCGGCCACCGGCGTCACGGTCTCCGGCTCCGACGACCAGAGTGCAGCAGCTGAAACCCGGTCGGTGCTGTCACCCGTGCGGACGCTTGATGGCTTTGGCGTTCTTGGCCCACCGCCAGCAACCGCCCAAGCGTTGGAGACAGCAAACCTCGCAGAGACACCTGTCACCGGCATTCATCCGCCCGGCTACTATGGAAGCGACGGGACCGGCGTCGCACTCAACCTCATCAAAGCCAGCACCGTCTTGACCCCCATCCGTCAATTGCCGTCAGATGCACAACGGATTGCTTATGGGGGCGAGACCCAGCGGGACCTCAAACCATGGCTACTGGGAGCCGGACTGTTGCTTTTGTTTGCGGATATTCTGGCGGTGCTTGTGTTGCAGGGCCTTTTTGCGGGGCTGGGTGCCAGGCGCGGTCGCGCTGGCACGTCAACCGGACCGGGTCGGGCGGCTGCAGGCGCGGCATCAACGGCCGCAGCGGTGGCCGGCTTGATCATCATGGCGACGATCGTAATTGGGCTGTCGTTTGGTGCCATGGCCTCGTCGGCTGAGGCTCAATCAAACAACACCGCGCCTCCGGCAGCCGACGCGTCGCAGAAGCCGCTTGACCCAGCGCTTGCACAAGCGGCAACCGGCAAGGTTACCTTCGGATACGTGCTGACCGGTGATCCGGGCATCGACGCCACGAGCAAAGCGGGCCTCGAAGGGCTCGTGAAAATCCTGACCGCGCGCACCGCCGTCGAACCGGGCCAACCTGTTGCGGTGGACATTGCGAGCGACGAAATCGCTTTCTTCCCCATGCTTTATTGGCCGGTCGTCGAAAGTGCCGACGAATTGGCTCCAGCTGTCGCGTCAAAGCTGGATGGCTACATGAAGCGCGGCGGTATGGTCATCTTCGACACCCGCGATTTCGGCCAAGGTATACCCCTCGGATTTGGCGGCGCTTCCAGCGGTGGCCAGACGCCACTCCAACGCCTACTCGCAGCGCTCGACATTCCCCGACTTGAGCCGGTCCCCGAAGGTCACGTGCTGACAAAGTCGTTTTACCTGATCAACACGTTTCCCGGTCGCTGGGGCGGCGGGCAGCTTTGGGTTGAGGCGACCAATACGAATGCGACATCCGGGAGTCGGCAGGCGCGCCGGGCAGATGGTGTCAGCTCGATCCTCATCACGCCCAACGATTTTGCATCTGCATGGGCACTGGACGCGTCGAACCAGCCACTCTTCCCGGTCGTGCCCGGCGGCGAACGGCAACGCGAGTGGGCCTTCCGAACCGGCGTCAACATTGTGATGTATGCGCTCACCGGCAACTACAAAGCCGACCAGGTGCACGTCCCATCGCTCCTACAACGGCTCGGGCAGTAATGCTCGGAGACGAGCGATCTGCGACCCCAACGAAGGACACTCGGTCATGAGCAATTGGTCGATCGACTTCTCGCCGATCCTGCCGGTCCCGATGCTCATCGCAGCAGGCGTGCTCGCGCTCATCCTTGTCGGCATTCTCGCTCTCCGTCGCAGCCGCGGCGCCGTTTTGCGAGCCTTGGCACTCGCAGCCCTTCTCCTTGCCCTGTTCAACCCGACGCTCCGCCAGGAAGAACGCGAAAGCCTTGGCAACGTTGCCATCGTCGTCCTCGATGAAAGTACGAGCCAGTCGATCGCCGGTCGCCCCGAGCAGTCGGCAGCGATCCGCCGGCAGCTCGAAGCCCGGCTTGGAGCGATTGAGAAGCTTGAGGTCAAATGGGTGACCGGCGCCCGGAACATCGCTCGGGCTGGTGCACGCTCCGGTTCGGCAACGCGCGGGCGCGGAACCAACCTGTTCCGCGACTTGAACAGCGCGCTTGCCGATGTCGCGCCGGACCGACTCGCCGGTGTGATCTTTGTGAGCGACGGCCAGATCCATGATGTCCCGAAATCCACGGCGGCACTCGGCTTTGATGCTCCCGTCCACACGCTTCTGACCGGAAGCCCGCGCGAGTTCGACCGCCGCATCGAGATCCTGACTGCCCCGCGATACGGCATTGTTGGCCAATCGCGCGATATCGAAATTGCCGTGCGTGAAACGGGGACGCCTCGGACCGGTGCGACGGGTCAGGTTCAGTTGCGCGTCCGGCGTGAAGGCCAGGACGACGAGATTGTCCAAGCGGCGATCGGCGAACGCGTCACCATTGAGATGCAGTTTCCGCGGGCTGGTAAAAATATTCTGGAGATTGATCTTGCAGCGGTCGAGGGCGAGCTGACCAAAGCGAACAACCGGGTTGTGGTCGTTGCTGAAGGCGTGCGGGAGAACCTACGCGTGCTCCTCGTTTCGGGCGAGCCACACGCAGGAGAGCGGACTTGGCGGAACCTTCTCAAATCGGATGCAGCCGTCGACCTCGTGCACTTTACAATTTTGCGCCCACCGCAAAAGCAGGACGGCACGCCCATCAATGAGCTGTCGCTGATCGCGTTTCCGACGCGCGAACTCTTCTCCGTCAAGATCAATGAATTCGACCTCATCATCTTCGATCGCTATCAGCACCGCGGCATCCTTCAGCTGCTCTATTACGACAACATCGCGCGCTACGTGGAAGGCGGCGGGGCGTTGCTTGTCGCAGCCGGTGACGATTATGCGGGTCCGCAAAGTGTCGTACGAACGCCCCTATTCAATGCGCTTCCTGCGATGCCGACGGGCCAGGTGCTCGAGCAGGCGTTTCGCGCACGGCTCACTGATGAGGGGCGGCGCCATCCGGTCACGCGCGGTTTGCAAGGCGGCGATATCCGTCCAGGGATCGAGCCAACCTGGGGCCGCTGGTTCCGCCAGGTCGACGTGATCCCCGAACGCGGCCGCACCGTGATGACCGGTGTCAACGATCGCCCGCTCTTGATCCTCGATCGCAAGGGCAAGGGTCGCGTCGCGCTGATGACATCCGACCATGCATGGTTGTGGGCGCGCGGTTTCGACGGCGGCGGTCCGCATACCGATCTGCTGCGCCGGATGTCTCACTGGCTCATGAAAGAGCCGGACCTCGAAGAAGAACAGTTGATCGCCGATGCAACGGATCTGACCATCACAGTCGAACGCCGCTCCATGGACGATCGCGTTGACCCGGTCAAAATGCTGAGCCCCGCCGGTGGCGACCGGACGGTTGAGCTGCAAGAGGTGCGTAAGGGTCTCTGGCGCGCGACAGTCGATGTGGAGGATCCGGGGCTCTACAAGTTCGAAACGCCATCGACGATTGGCGATCTTAAAGCCGTTGCCATCGCAGGCATCGCCGACCCGCGCGAGATGTCTGACGTCACGGCGACGAAGTCCGTCGTTGAGCCAATTACCAATGCGGTGGGCGGCGGTGTGTATTGGACGCGGTCTTCGCCGACGGCTGCCGCAACGAGCGTCAGCGTCCCGCGCGTCACACTGTTGACTGGCGCCCGAACCTTTGCCGGCACCAGCTGGATGGCGCTGAAAGACCGGCAGGCCTTCGTCACCAAAGGCGTGACCTTGACGCCCATGTTCAATGGGTTTGCAGCGTTAGCCGCGCTACTGTTCCTGATCACGTTCGCGTGGTACCGCGAAGGGCGATGATCGGCGCCACACCCGGTGCTGCGCCCCCCTTTGGTATGGCCTTGATCGAAGAGGTTGAGCATGGCGCTCGATGAGTGGAACACCGCAGAACTCGAGCTTGGTTTTGATGTCCCAGCACACGTCGGTTTGGCCGAGAGCGAGATCGAAACGCCATGCCTCATCGTCGATCTGGCAGCCTTTGAGCGCAACGTCGCAACCATGAAGCAGCGGGCCGCCGAGCTCGATGTTGTGCTTCGCGTTCATGGAAAAATGCATAAGTCGTCGGCAGTTGCGCGATACCAGATGGCGCACGGCGGCGCGGTTGGC
>JBCBWG010000165.1:0-7663 GCA_039817205.1 Pseudomonadota bacterium | reverse complement strand
AAAAGACAGCGGCGTTCCGCCGCCAACGGGGCTGTTGCCCTGTTGGGCCAATAAAGACAGCGGTGTCGCTGCGCGCTGCTTAAGCGGCTTCCATGATGGCCGTGACGCCCATGCCGCCTGCGGTGCAGATGGAGATGAGGGCGCGGCCGGAGCCTCGGTCGGCAAGGAGTTTGGCGGTGTTGGCGGCGATGCGGGCGCCGGTCGCGGCGAACGGGTGGCCGAATGCGAGGGACGATCCTTTAACGTTCATTTTCGATCGATCGATGGCGCCCATCGGCTCATCGCGGCCGAGCTTGTCGCGGCAGTAGGCTGGGTCTTCCCAGGCTTTGAGTGTCGCTAGGACCTGGGCTGCGAACGCCTCGTGAATTTCGTAGAGGTCGAAATCCTGAAGGCGGAGGTTCGCGCGCTTAAGCATCTCTGATACGGCGATCGTTGGCGCCATGAGCAGCCCGTCGCCAGCCGTGAAATTGTTGGCCGCTGTCTGGAAGTGCGTGAGGTAGGCTTGGACGGGCAGACCGCGCGCGCGGGCCCAGTCTTCCGAGCAGAGCAAGACCGCTGCTGCGCCATCGGTGAGCGGCGTTGAGTTGGCAGCCGTCAGCGTGCCTGAACCCGTCTTGTCGAACGCGGCTTTGAGCGTGCCAAGTTTGTCGCGCTCAATGTCGGCGCGCAGGTTGTTGTCGCGAAAGACGCCGGCGTGCGGTATGATGAGGTCATCCATCCAGCCGGACGCGTAGGCCTCGCCAGCTTTTGTGTGGCTCTCATAGGCCAGATCATCCTGCGCCTCGCGCGCGATCTCCCATTGCTTGGCCATCAGTTCGCAATGCTGCCCCATGGAAAGGCCCGTGCGCGGTTCGCTCACCATCGGCGGCTGTGGCGCAAGTTCGCTCGGGCTGATGCCTGAGAAGACGCTGACCTTCTCCCAGGTCGTTTTCTTTTGACCGAGCTCGATCAAGCGTTTTGAGAACTTTTTCGAGAACACGATCGGTGCATCGGACGTGGTATCTGAGCCAACGGCGATGCCGCTCTCGATCTGGCCCATGGCGATCTTTGCGCCGATGCCCATGGCCGCCTGCAGGCTCGTCCCACAGGCCTGGATGAGTGTTTCCCCGGGCGTTGATTTCGCGAGCTTTGAGCCGATCACGGCCTCTCGTGCGATGTTCCAGTCCTTCGAATGGGTGACGACGGCACCGCCGGTCACCTCGTCGATGTGGTCGCCAGCTAGGCTATACTTGTCGGACAGGCCATTGAGCGCCGCGGTCATCATGCCGAGGTTGGTCTCATCGGCGTAAAGCGTATTCGAGCGGCAGAACGGCAGCCGGGTTCCACCGACGACAGCGATGCGGCGAAGAGTGTCGGTCATGATCGGTATCCTTGGTCAGTATCCTGGGTCAGCACCCTGGACCGGCACCTTGGGTCGGTATCCTGGGTCGGCAGATTTGAGTGTCGCATGTCGCGAGCGGCGGGCGATGCAGGATACCCAATTTGCGCGTGGTTACTCGGCAGCTTCGCGTGTGGGTTCCGTCGTCGAAGGCTCAGTGTTGGGACCCGTCGTTCCGGCCTTGTTATGGCTGGTGCGGTAATGGAGGGGTCCACCGCGGAACGGTGCGAAACCGGTTCCGAAAATGACGCCCGCATCCACGAGATCCGAACTTTCGACAATGCCGTCTGCGAGGCACTTTTCGCATTCTGCGATCAGCGGTTCGACCAGCGCGCGGCCGAGCGTATCCAAATCGTTGGTGCTTGAGACCGCCGCTTTGACAGGCTTGCCGTCTTTCCATTCGTAGAAACCGCGGTCGGATTTTTTGCCGAGGTGGCCGTCGGCCACAAGCTTCGCAAACGTTGAGCCCTCCATTTCGTCTTTACCGCCAAGGATGCCGGCGACGTGCATACAGACGTCGAGCCCAACCGTGTCGGCCAACTCGATCGGCCCCATGGGCATGCCGAACGCTTTCGCAGCTTCATCGACCCGCTCTTTTTGTTCGCCGCGGGCGACGTGTTGCATTGCCTCGAACATGTAAGGCGCGAGCACGCGATTGACGAGGAAGCCCGGTGCGCTCTTGACGACCAGCGGGAACTTGCCAAGCGCCGTCACGAACGTGCAGCCGTTGTCGACGTCGCTCTGGCGGCTCTCGCGGCCACGCACAATTTCGACGAGCGGCATCTGTGCGACGGGATTGAAGAAGTGGATGCCGATGAGGCGGCCGGGGTCGGCGAGCGATGAGGCAATGTCTTCGACCATAATCGACGACGTGTTCGTCGCCATGACAGCGCCGGGCTTCAACTTCGCTTCGAGCTCTTTGAAAAGCCCTTGCTTGACCTCAAGCTTTTCAACGATCGCCTCGATGACGACATCGGCGCGACCGACATGGTCGCCGGCCGCATCCGCAATCAAACGTGCTTTGGCCGCGGCCAGTGCGGTCGGCGTGCGGAATTTTTTCTTGAGCGTCTTCGATTGCGCCTTGATGCCCTTCTCGATCTGGTCGGCCGACAGATCCTGCAGCGTCGCTTCCATGCCGGATGCCACACACCAACCGGCGATGTCGGCGCCCATGGTTCCGGCACCGATTACGTGAACGCGCAGCGGCTTGAAGCCTGAAGATTTCGGCGCTTGGGCTTTGAGCGCTTCGGACAACCGGAAGACGCGGCGCAAGTTACGCGATGTCTCGCTGATCATGAGCGGCGCGAAATATGCCGTTTCATGTTTCTTGAGATCGGCGGTCGATCCGCCGTGGGTTTCGAACAGGTCGATCAAACGGTATGGCGCGGGATAGTGATCTTGGCGCGCTTTCTTCGCCGTTTCCGTGCGCATCTTTTTGGCCAGTTGCCCGCGGATGAGCGAGGCGCCCATGAACGATTTGAAACTCGAGGCTGGCTGCGCTTTCGACTTCTTTTGGATGGCCCGGCGGGCGGCCCAGCGCAATTCCTCCGGGCTGTTGACCAAGCGATCGATATAGCCTGCCCCGCGCGCCGCACTGGCGCGGATCATGCGGCCGGTGAGCATATGCTCCATGGCCGCGATCGGACCGGCCTGGCGGATGGAGCGTGCTGTGCCGTGAAAACCGGGAAAAATGCCGAGCTTCACTTCAGGGAAGCCGATGCGGGTTGCATCGTCACGGGTCGCAATGCGGTAATGACAGGCCAGCGCCAGCTCGAGACCACCGCCAACGCATGCGCCATGAAAAGCGCAGACCGCCGGCACTTTAAGATTTTCGATGCGATCGAACAGCGCGAGGACAGGCTTCAGCGCGTCCTTAACTTTGTCTTCGGTATCGAAGTCGTCGAACTCGTTGATGTCGGCGCCAACGATGAAACTCTTGGGCTTGCCGCCCATGATGGCCACGCCTGCCACCGACCCGTCGCTTGCACCTGCTTCAACGGCAGCGATGATCGCCGCCAACTCTTGCAGCGGTCGCCGACCGAGTGCGTTTGCACTCTCACCTTCGCGGTCGAACACGGCCCAAACAATCTTCTCGCGATCATGGGTGACCCGCCAGTCTTTCAGCTCGAGATCTGAGATGGCCATCTTTCACCTACCAGGTATGAGCGCGGTCCGTTGGGAGACGACCTCGCGGTTCGAGTATCCGGGCCGCCCTCGCTGTTGCAAGCTGCGAGGAGCGATCGCGCGTGTCACGACCGGGCCATCGCCTATTCGGCCGCCTCGGCTTGCAGGCTGGCCCGCGCATTGTGTCCAGGCTGCATAAAGTTCGGTCGCACTTCAGCCGGGTCGAAATGATCCACCGCGATCACGCGATCGGTCAGCATTTCAACCTCGCGCAATTGGTCCGCTTCAGCTTGCGTGAGCACGCCCTTATCGACGGCATCCTGAAACCAATCGAGGCCATGGAAGCGCCGGACCACTCCATCGCGGACCGCCCGGTCAAGCTTTTTCTCCGCAGCCTCAGCGGCAACGGCTTTCTCCAGCGTCACTTCCAAAAGACCGGTTGGATCGTTGACGTCTTTGGAGACGAAAATGTCTCGTGTCAGGCGATCGCGGAAGCTGCCAGGTTCCAGCAGGCGGCGCACAACGGCCTGGCCGACGTCATCGTCGGCTGGATCGTAGTGGCGTCCGAACGGGAACACCAACCATCGAAGCAAAAGCCGCGCCGGCTTAACCGGGAAGTTATTGATGGCACCGAGCAGCGCGCGTTCGAACCGGTGCATGCCGTTCGACATCGCGAGCAGGACCAGATCTTCGTCGGCTTCCGGCTTACCGTCGTCCTCGAACCGCTTGAGCGTGCACGATAAGATGTAGAGTTCAGAGAGCGCGTCCGCGAGACGGCCCGTCACTTTCTGTTTGCGCTTCAGGCCACCGCCAAGCAGGGCCACCGTCATGTCGGCCACGAGCGCGAAATTGCGGGACGCCCGCGCGAGCTGTTTGTAGCACTGCTTAACCTCGTCGCCCGCACCCTTTGGCGCGTGCGTAAAGACCCCGCCGGTGATGTTGTGGAACAGGGCACCGAAGATGTTGGAGACTGCAAATCCGACATGGCCGAGGAACGCCGCTTCGAACGCTTTCAGGCCTTTTCCTTTATCGGGGTGCTGCACGGCTCTGACCTCGTCGTAGAGGTATGGGTGCGCGCGCAGAGCGCCTTGGGCAAACGTGATCAACGTGCGCGTCAGGATGTTTGCGCCTTCGACCGTAATCCCGACAGGCACCATCTGATACGCCGATTGCAGGTAATTCGACGGACCGTCGCAGATCGCCTTGCCGCCGTGCAAGTCCATGGCATCGTTCACCGACTGGCGCATGCGCTCGGTTGTTTGATATTTCATAAGCGCCGAGATCACCGCCGGTTTGTCACCGCGGCTGACCATCGAGGCCGTAACAGCGCGCGCTGCTTCGACCGTGTAGGCGTGCTCGGCCATGCGAGCCATTGGCTCTTCCAGACCTTCCATCTTCGCGACGGGCAGCCCGAACTGTTTGCGGATGCGGCCGTAGGCAGACGACACCCGTAGCATCATCTTCGTTCCAGCCGCCGACGATGCTGGCAGCGAAATCGCACGACCGGCCGCGAGGCACTCCATCAGCATGCGCCAGCCTTGACCCGCCATTTCCTGACCACCGACGAGGTAGTCCATCGGAATAAAGACGTCTTCGCCCCAATTCGGCCCGTTCGGGAATGCGGCGCCGGACGGCAGATGGCGACGACCGATATTGACGCCCGGGTGGTCCGCCGGAATCAGCGCGACCGTGATGCCAACATCCTCCTGATCACCGAGAAGCTTGTCCGGGTCAAACAGCTCAAACGCCAAACCAACCAACGACGCCTTGGGGCCGAGCGTGATATATCGCTTTTGCCAGTTGAGCTTGATGCCAAGAACGTCTTTGCCCTGATGCGTGCCTCTGGTGACGACACCGATATCGCGCATCGTCGCCGCATCTGAACCCGAGCGCGGACCGGTGAGCGAGAAGCATGGAACTTCGAGCCCCTTGGCAAGGCGTGGGAGATAGTACTCTTTTTGGTGTGGCGTGCCGTATTTCTCGATCAACTCGCCGGGCCCAAGCGAATTCGGGACCATCACGATGGTTGAGACATCCGGCGAGCGCGACGAAACTTTGCCGAGGATCAAAGACTGAGCCTGAGCTGAAAAACCAAGCCCGCCATGCTCCTTCGAGATGAGCATGCCAAGGAACCCCTTGTCCTTGACGTACTGCCAGATATCCTCCGGCACCTCTTTTTGCTCAAACCGAATTTTCCAGTCGTCGATCATCCGGCAGAGTTCTTCCGTCGGCCCATCGAGAAACGCTTGTTCTTCGTCGGTCAGCGTGATCGGTGGCACGGAGCGGAGCTTTTCCCAGTCCGGGCGACCGCCGAAAAGCTCGGCATCGAAACCGACGGTACCGGCATCCAAAGCGGCCTGTTCGGTTTCGGAAACGGGCGGAAGAATGCGCTTCACCATGCCAAACGCTGGCTTGACGATGAGCGCGCGCCGAACGGACGGGATTGAAAGAAACGCGAGCAGGACAACGGGCACCCACGCGAGGACTGCGCCGGTGCTCATCTCCGGTGCGGCCAGCGCACCGTGAAACAGTCCGCCTTGCCACCCGAACACAGCGACAGCGAACCCGGCAGCCCACGCCCAAAGCGGGGCGCGCACCATCGCAAGTGCCGTGACAGCGACAGCAACAAAAACCAAACACATCAGAAAGGGCATCCGAATTCTCCTCGGAGCAAAAGCCGTGTCCTCACGCTGCGGTCGAACGGGCGTCAAAGATCTCTCGGCACTGAGCCAAGGATAGACCTCTCAAACCTCTCCGCAACGAGCTGAAAGTAGAAAATCGTCGCTTTACGTTTACGTCAAGTAAAAACAAATAAAGCATATTTTTCAACTATCAAGCCTCAGACTAATGAGCGTGTCTGCAAGAGTCATCACAGCCAGTTTACGGATTGGTATTCGCTTTCGCTTACGCTGACGCGATCAGTTCAACCAAGAGATCTAAGATCATGGCGGCGCGGCGCGGAAACAAACTCGGCAACGAAGTGATCAAAATTCCGGCACGGGTCCACCCGTTTCTTATCGTTCTCTTGCTGGTTGCGTCGGGCTGTGCCCTAGCCAGCATCGCAACGATTGTGCTGCACGACATCCCAATTTACGCGAAGGGAATGCTTCTGCTCGTGACGATCTCGAGCGCGGCGATCGCGTTCAACTGCATGAAATTCTTTAGCGGGACGACGATCACAATTGGCGAGGCCAACCTCGAGGTCGACGGGCCCGAGGGACGCCAGTCGTTTCCGTTTGGCAAAATCGAAAGCGTGCAGGTTGTCGGCGCAACGGGATCGCTTGCAGACGATCCGTTTCGCCCGATCGAAAAGCGGATTGGCCTTGCGATTTTTTTGAAGGGCGGTCCGGAGGGTCGGATGGACGTGAACCAAGCGGACGCGATCCTGACTTCAGGGGAAAACGGGCAAGGCGAAATGTTCGTCAACACCGCGTCGAAAATCAATAGCGCCATCAAGAAACGCGGCACGCCAGGGGCCAAGAACGGCGACGTCCCGAAATTCGGTGCTGGCCGAATGCGCCGCACACCCCGCGCTGCGCGCACAGCCGCTTAACACCCGCACGATGGTCTGCGTGCTTGTGATTTGTCCTTACGAACTGGACATCGACAGCGTTGGCGCTTAGTCCGGTCGCGTCACGAGACGCAGAGATCCATTCATGGCCGACGAAGCTGACAAAACCGAACCCGTCGTCGCACAGACGAGCCCGTTCCAGGTCGAGGTCGAAGAGGGCCGCGCTTACTTCTGGTGTGCGTGCGGCAAATCCCAAAAACAGCCGTTCTGCGATGGATCGCACGATGGCACGGACCTGAAGCCCGTCCGCTATGTGGCGGAAGCCAGCGGAACGGTAAATTTCTGCGGATGCAAAAGCACCGACGACGCGCCGTTCTGCGACGGTTCACACAACATGCTGTAACGCGTCGAAGCTTGCCGTTTTACGCCAATTGTTTTGCGAGCGAGCGGCATCGACCGCCGTCTCGAAAGCACCATCTCACCCTTGCACCGTCTCAATGATCACAGATCATTCATCGGCCAAGATGGGAGGGGTGTGTGCGTCGATCGTTTGTTCTGGGTTTGCTTGTCCTGGTGGTTGGCGTTGGCGGACTGTTTCACGGTGCGCTGGCCGCACCGGAGATGAGCACCGGCGCAGTCCTCGCGTGGGT
>JBCBWG010000164.1:0-7688 GCA_039817205.1 Pseudomonadota bacterium | reverse complement strand
AGGATTTCAAAACAAACAGGGCCGTCGGTGACGACATGTTTCCGAAGTCACGTAGAATATCGCGCTCAATGTCGAGCGTTCGTTTCGGCAACCCATAAGCACCTTCGATCGCCTGCAGAACTTTCTCGCCACCGGGATGAAACAGCATGCGCGCGACATCGCTTTGATCGAGGTGCCAGTTGTCAAAAAAGCCATCGATGACAGGTTTCAGATGACGGCGTGCAAATGGTGGGATCGCGCGGTCAAAAACAACTTCGAATCCGGTTGGATCGATGTTCCAACCCATGATGCCGAGCGTGTCCGGCCACGTGTGCTGCTGGCCCACACCCAACCGGATCGGCTCCATCCGCTGACCACCAAATGGACCTGCGTGGGCACCGGACCCACTGCTGACAACGGCAGCGGCAGCGCCGTCCGCAAACAAAGCTGTGGCGACGACATTGGCTTTCGTTGCCTTGTCGAGCCGGAATGCCAGACTGCAAAGCTCCACCGCCACGAGCAGGATATTGCGCCCGGGTACCGCGCGCGCCAGGTCGGATGCGATCGTCAGTCCTTTGACGCCGCCAGCACAGCCGAGACCAAAGACCGGGACGCGCAGCACATCCGACCGCAGCCCGAGTTCGCCCGCCGCCAAAGCTTCGAGCGATGGCGTCACGATCCCGGTGGACGTCACGGTCACAACGCAATCGATGTCAGCGCCGGTCAAACCTGCGTCGTCGAGTGCTTGCTTTGCCGCTCGCAGAAAAAGACGTTTTCCAACGTCCAGGAATGTATCGGTTCGCTCGGCCCAATCGCGCTGCTGAAGGTACCACTCGGTCGGCATCGCCATATGGCGTTTTACAATTCCGGAGTTGCCGAACACCGTCATCAGGCGATCGAGATCTGGCACGGTATCGGCAAAGAGTGACTGTGCGATCCGCGCCGTTTCGTCCTGATCGACCGGATTGTCCGGCACATCTGTTGCCAGCGCTCGCAATGTCACGGACGCGGTTTCGCCCGGCGCATGCGGCTCAGCGAATGGAACCGGCTTCATTATGGACGCACTCCGCATCGTTTCAGGAAAGGCCGCGGTTGCAACGCGCTTTAACAAGCTACCATGCCCCTTATTGTGGGAACGAGGAGACCACCGGCTCAGTTCGCTCACGCGTGCGTGAGAGCCCGACGCAATGTGACGCCTATCGCGGACGCCTTATGCAGCGATCTTAGGAACCACTGAAAAACCGGACACCGCCAATCGCAAGCCGAGCCTCGCGGGCGGAACCGATTGCCAGAACGCCAATCCGACGAAGTTTCCCTTTATCAAGCGGCCGGTCCGTCCGATGCGGCGTAAAGCTTGCGAACGGAATGCGATAGGTCACCCACCGAGGCGCTGCCGTGATGGCGTGGCGGTACGATTGCCAGGGACGGCTCAGATCCGACGTTCGAACACGGATGTCGTAGTCAGCACCGTCCCCATGCAGATCGATGTTCAATCCGGAAAAGGCGCGGGCATCATGATCGCTCCCGTCTGGATTGAGGTCGAGTGCCGCCTGGATGAAGCCACCATTGTTGTCGAGACGCACGGTGCCTTGAAGCCGGAGAGCCGGACGCCCGGCGACGGTGACGCGGTCGATGCCGCCCGACGAAACACCGCCCATCACCGTGTCTGCGACAAACTCCCAGGACGCGCCGTTCGCCGCCGTCGGATGGGGTTGGCTGAAATCATCAATAACGCTGGAGCGATCGTCGGCCATACCTGTCTCCGACCACGATGGGCAGACTGCAGCGCTCAAAGCCGTCGCGATGAGCGAACGTCGGTCGATCGGCCTCAACATAGCAGCTCAACCTCGCTCAGCCTCAGTCAACTGCTGAGGCCACCAGCCAGCGTCGGCACCTCGAACGGCAAGAACCCGTAATGCCGCATCCAGCGCAGATCGGCTGAGAACATGTCGCGGAGATCAGGCACGCCGTATTTCAGCATTGTTATCCGATCGAGGCCCATGCCGAATGCGAACCCCTGATAGACCTCAGGATCGAGCCCGCAATTCGCAATGACCTTGGGGTGCACCATACCGGAGCCCAAGATCTCAAGCCAGGCTCCTGGCTTCCCGATCGCGCCCGCATCGATATCGACTTCCATCGATGGCTCGGTGAACGGAAAGTGCGAGGCTCGGAACCGCATCTTCACTTCATCCACCTCGAAGAACGCTTTGCAGAACGCTTCGAGGCACCATTTCAAATGCCCAAGGTGCGTTTCCGTATCGATGACCAGACCCTCGATCTGGTGGAACATCGGCGTATGCGTCTGGTCGCTGTCCGAGCGGTAAACGCGGCCCGGCGCGATGATGCGGATCGGCGGCTTCTGGCTCATCATCGTTCGGATCTGCACCGGGCTCGTGTGCGTGCGCAGTACCAGCCGCTCAGCCACATCGTCAGCCGTCTCGCCGGGCGCATGACCGCGCAGATAGAACGTATCCATTTCCTGGCGCGACGGATGTTCAGCCGGGATGTTCAGTTTGGTGAAGTTGAGATCATCGCTCTCGATGTCGGGACCTTCGGCGACAGCAAAGCCCATGTCGGCAAAGATCTCGATGACCTCGTCGAAAACCTGGCTCACCGGATGAATGCGGCCGAGCATTTGCGGGCTCTCGCGAACGGGCAACGTGACGTCGGCGCGTTCCGTCGCGAGGCGTTCGGCAAGGGCTGCAGCTTCGAGCTCCGACGTCTTTGCGACCAGTGCCGTCGTGACCCGATCCTTCAACGCGTTGACCTGGAGACCGAACGCTTTCCGCTCGTCCGCTGGCATCTTGCCAAGCGCGCTCATAAGCCCTGAGACACGACCCTTTTTGCCAAGCGCCGACACGCGCACGGCCTCAATCGCCGCAAGATCGCCGGTGCCCGAAATCTCAGCCAGAACGTCCTGCTCCAGACGGCTCAATTCATCGGTCGTCGTCATTACACCCTCGCTTTGACGGTCACCGCGTCGATGCCCTGCAATGTCCGGCGCCCTTGTCTCATCCGGACGCCGAGGAAAGCAAGTGGTGCACGCCGCTCGAAGCGCAAGGTGGGCCCCAAGCTCGGTTGATCAACCAGACCGCTTGCGGCCCGTTGCCCGCCGCGTGACGTCCTCGGCGATTGGAGGCGGTGCCTGTGGCCGTCTCACGTGTTCCCCCTCAACTCGCCCGGTTGTCTGAGCGCGCGCGTGGTCCGCGGCCTGCTCGCGGTAATAGAGGTCTGACAGAAGCGCATCGACATCCGGCCGCGCTGACTGAGCACGCTCGTAGGCTTCGATCTGTTGCTTTTGTTCTCGCCGTGCGGGGTTGGTCGTTCCCGACGTTTTCATCCGCCGCGAAACGGAAGCGGTCAGCGGCGTCGTGGGCTCCTCGAGATCAAGCTCATCAAGAAAGTTTTCGCGGAGCGCATAAAAGGTTTGAAGAACAGCGTCCTTCACCAGGTCTCGGTCCGGCGGCGCATGTTTTGATGTTTGTCGCGGATCAAGCGTCATGAGCGCACGGCGCATATCGTGCAGCGGTGCATATGGGTACAGACCGACAAGGCTGTCGGTCTCGCCGACGTTGCGGTACACGATCCGCATATTGTCGATCGCTTCCGAAATCGCGCGATACGCGGCCAGGTAATCTTCAGTCGTCGGAAATTGCTTTTCGCAGAAGGCGATCAGCGCCGATTTCGTCTGCACGATCGCCCGCCACTCTTGCCGCAGACTATCGACAAACGCCGATCGCTTCTGAAAGACGTTTGCCAGATAGGCGGCTGCGACTGTGATGATGAGCACGGCCATATCGCGCAGGAATTCGTAGATATCGTTCGCAAGGGCCAGCGGGAACGCGCGGTTCGCCTCTGGAACATGGGGGCCGAGCTTGGCGGCGAGCGCTAAAGCCAGAACGCCCGCAAACAACACGTAAATCAGCCGGAGCTTTCGGTTCAGGCTCTTTCGGGTCATCAGGGAGCGCCGGACAGTCGTTTCAAACAGCCTGGGTGCCCAATCAGAAAGACCGGCCACCGCAGGATCGGGCAGAACAATTAGGTAAAAGTCAGTGCGGTTTCATGGAGTTTCGGCTCGTATCCAGCACCTAAGACCGCGATGATGCTTTCCGGTGTCAGAACGTGCACCGCTTGAGCCGGCGGTCGTGGGCGCGCCGCAGCGTAGCCATCCGGGCTCCAGAGCAACAGGTGTTGACCGAGAACAAGTGCTGGGGTCATGCCCTCGCCTTCACCCGCGGTTCCATCGGCTGGCAAAAGGATCATCGCGCCATCGGGCAGGCGCTTCATCGGCATCCGATGCGTGCGCTTTGATCCGTCGTTTGCAACGCGCTCGACCTGAAGCACCCGGTCCATGTCCCCGGCCCGAGCGCGCGCGCCAACTCTGCACGTACCGGTTTCTGCTTTGCCGTCACACGCCTCGGCCCAGAGCGTCGCAAACTGATTGGCGGCCGCGCGTCTGCACTCAAAGCACGGGCGATGACCCGCCGAGAGCGCCGTCGCCTCATCGAGAAAAAACAGTTCGGTATAACTGTTCGGCGCCATCACCTGTCGCTGCCGACCGCGGAATTGAAGTTCGCACGCGATCCAGGCGCGGCTCGCCCAACGCCTGTTCCCGAGCGTCTGATCCGGTCGATGGATGCGGCCACCGCGATTTCCGAGCATCGTACCCCGCGCCGTTATCGCGACGATCTCACCATCGGGCCTCACTCGGTTCTGCAACGGCATGGCACCCAGCGCTCACTTGTCCGTAACGTTGGCTTTACGCGGCGCCAGAAGGTCCGGCCGACGCTCGCGCGTGATTGCTTCGGCCTGCTCCCGTCGCCATTGAGCAATCTTTGCATGGTCACCGGAGAGCAGCACATCGGGGATTGGACGATCCTCCCAAGTGCGCGGCTTCGTGTACTGCGGATGTTCGAGCAGACCGGCCTCGAAACTCTCGTCATCCAACGATCCAGCGCCACCCATCACGCCGGGCAGGCGGCGGACGCACGCGTCGATCAGCACCATCGCTGCAAGCTCACCACCGGAGAGCACGTAGTCACCGATCGACACCTCGCGGAGCCCGCGACCGTCGATCACGCGCTGGTCGAGACCTTCGAAGCGACCGGCGATCAGCACAACGCCTGGACCACGGGCAAGCTCATGCGCGAGGTCTCGGGTCAATGGCTCACCGCGCGGCGAGAGATACACCCGCGGCAGTTCAGCGGCCGTCTCTGTTGCAGCGGCGTCAATCGCGGCACCCACAACGTCAGCGCGGAGGACCATGCCGGGGCCGCCGCCCGCAGGCGTATCATCGACCGAAGCATGGCGACCGTGACCGTGGCAGCGAATGTTTTTGACATCCAATGACCAGCGCCCGGACTCCAGAGCCGAACCAGCCAGGGACATGCCAAGCGGGCCCGGAAACATGTCTGGAAACAGCGTGAGCACCATCGCGCGCCACGGCATGGCTGGCCGCCCGGGCGACGCGTTCGGGCCGTCCGTCAAGCGCCTTCGACCACGATCATGTCGATGGAACCGGCGCCATCGCGAAGGCGGCGAACCTCGCCATAGCTCTCGGAACGAACATAGGCGAGCGCATCGTCGTAACTCGGGAATTCGAGCACCGCATTTCGCGCACGCGCCTCGCCCTCGACCACCTCGCACCGCCCGCCGCGCACAATCGGTCGACCGCCATGCTGCGCCATGACGGACGTCGCAGCCGCACCGTAAGCCGCCCAAGTCACCGGGTCCGTTACGATCGCGCGCGCGATAACGTAGCCCTTGCCGATACCCTGGGCCATTACGCGCCCTCGACGACGACGATATCGATGACGCCAGCACCGATCCGAAGTTGACGCGCGGCGTCGTACTCTTGCGATTTTGCGTATGCCCGCGCCTCATCAAAGCTCGCAAACTCGATAACAACGTTGCGCGCGCGGCCCTCACCTTCGGCAACTTCACATCGGCCACCGCGCACGATCGGCGTGCCGCCATACTTTGCCATCGCCTCGCTCGCCTTGCCGGCGTATTCGGCCCATTTCGCTGGATCCGTGACGTTCGCGCGCGCGATGACGTAGCCCTTGGCCATTGTTCAAACTCCCGTGTGTTGGGCGCATTCTGCCATTCCTCCGTAGAGAACGGATGGGCGGCGCCGTAATGATGACCGCACTGAACGGCACCGTCTGCCAGATTGCAACGATGGAACTCATCCCTTGAATACGATTACCCACGCGCTCGCCGCAGCTGTCACGCTCAACACAACTGGCGCGCCTGTGCGCAACGCCGCCGTGTTTCTTGGCGCGCTGGTTCCGGATCTCTGGATTTTTGGATTTTATGGTTGGTCGAAGTTCGTCGATGGCGAGACATCCAACCGAATTTGGAGCGTTCTGTACTGGGAGGAACCGTGGCAGACCATCGGAGCGGTTTTCAATTCAGCCCCCCTGTTCGCAGGCCTTGTCGCGCTCGGCGTGGTGCTGAGATCAACACTTCTGGTCGTGGTCTCAGCGGCGGCGCTAATTCATATCGGCCTCGACTTTCCCGTTCACGCCGACGACGCGCACCGACACTTATGGCCGCTGACCGACTGGCGGTTCCACTCGCCGATCTCGTATTGGGACCCACAACACCACGGCCAGATCGTATCGTTGCTTGAGATTGCGGGCGCCATGGCACTCATCGTTGTGCTCTGGCGACGCGTCAACGCGCTTTGGGTCAAAGCCATCCTGACCCTTGCAGCGTTCGGCTATGCATCTGTCCCCGCCTATTTCATCCTGTCGCTTGGCGGCTGAACACGACAGATGTCGACGCGCAATGTCAGCTCGAGAGGGCTGCGGCAATTGCCTCTTGGAAGCGTTCTGCTGCCGCCCGCGGGTCATCCGCCTGCGTGATCGGACGGCCGACGACAATGTGGCTTGCCCCGGCCTGGATCGCGCTCGCAGGTGTCGCCACCCGTGTCTGGTCCCCCAACGCGTCATCGGCGAGGCGAATGCCCGGTGTCACAACCAGAGCCTCCGACCCGATCGCCGCGCGAACGGCGCTTGCCTCAAGGGCGGATGCCACAACGCCATCGCCACCCGCTGACACAGTCAACTTTGCGCGATGGAGCACGAGGTCCGGAATTGGCGTTTCGATCTTCTGGTCGGCGACATCGTCGACGTTCAGGTTTGTCAAAACCGTCACACCGAGAATTTTCATATCGCTGTCGCCGCGGCCGGCCGCGGCCGCGGCAACCGTCTTCCGATCGACGCCATGAATGGTCAGTAGATTGGCACCGGTTTCAGCGGCCCGCGCCACGCTTCGCTCGACCGTGTTACCGATGTCGAGCAGCTTCACGTCGAGAAAGACCATACGGCCTTGGTCACGCAATTCCTCAACCAGCGGAAGCCCGCCCGCCATTACCAACTCAAGCCCGACCTTGTAGAACGACGCGCCATCGCCGATCGCGTCGACAAGCTCGCGCGCCGCATCAGCATCCGCGACATCCAGGGCCACGATCAGCCGCTCGCGTTCGTCAGGCTTGGCCGTGACCTCTGGCATTGTGGAAGACTCCGAAAAGGCGGTCTCAGTCGTTGAGAGGGAACAGCGCACTGGCTGTGCGCGCTAGCATTTCGACATTGGCCTTCAAAAAGCTGAAGCGACGCTCGTCGGTCATATTGCCGTCGTCATCAAAGTTGTCTGGACCGCCGGCGACTTGGACCTGCCCGCCAATCACATGAGCACCAAGG
>JBCBWG010000163.1:0-7714 GCA_039817205.1 Pseudomonadota bacterium | reverse complement strand
GTTTGAGGCGATCGCGCACGATGGCGATTTCGCAGAACTCGCAAAGAAGCATTCGATTGATCCGGGCAGCGGCGCAAACGGCGGCGACCTCGGCTTCTTCGGCAAGGGCCGGATGGTCCCGGCGTTTGAAAAAGCTGCGTTTGCGTTGAAGGACGGCGAAGTCTCGGAACCTGTTAAATCCCGCTTCGGCTGGCACATCATCAAGCTCACCGAGCGCCGCCAAACGAAGGCGCCGCCGCTCGCCCAACTCAAGGACCGTATTCGGATGGTCCTGATCCGTCGCCGCGCAACCAAGATCGTTGACGACTTTCGTAAGAAGGCAAAGATCGAGTATGTCGATCCTGCGGTAAAGGCCATGGTCGAAGGCGAGGGCGCCAAGAAAAAATAGTCCTTGCGCCTGAGGGTCTAGGCCCAAGAACTAGTCGCAAGAAATCGACGCAAGAACTCGTCGCAAGAACTGGGCCCAAGAAATCGTCGCGTCTGCAACGGCATGTCAAAGCACCCGCTCTGACGTGCCGTTCCTTGTTTCGAAGAGCAGTCCCATGGCCGAGATCACGGCAGTGTCCCCATTTGCCCCAGCAGTCCCAGCTACACCGCCGGAGATTGACGGCGTTGCGTTTGCGACCGCTGAAGCGGGCATCAAGTATCGCGACCGCAAGGACCTGCTGCTCGTGCGCCTCGCGCCAGGCTCAAGCGCCGCCGGCGTGCTGACCAAATCGAAAACGTGTTCGGCCCCGGTGCTCTGGTGCCGCGAACAGCTCCAGCATGGCCGCGCTTCTGGTCTCGTCGCGAACGCCGGCAACGCAAACGCGTTCACAGGCAAACGCGGCGACGATGCAGCGAAACTGACGGCCGAGGCAGCGGCCCGTGCCTTAGACGCCGAAGTCAACGACATCTACCTCGCCTCCACCGGCGTGATCGGTGAGCCGCTGGATGCCAGCGCATTCCAAACCGTTCTTGGCGACATGTCGGGGCGTTTGCAGTCAAACGGTTGGTCCGAAGCCGCAGCTGCGATCATGACCACTGATACGTTCCCGAAACTGGCGGGCGCATCAATCGTGATGGGGCAGGACACGGTCGGGATCGCCGGGATCGCCAAAGGCTCCGGCATGATCGCACCGGACATGGCGACGATGCTGGCCTTCGTGTTCACAGATGCGGCAATTGCCCAGCCACTCCTTCAGGAGATCATCGCTGAGCTCGCAGACGTGACGTTCAATTGCGTGACCGTCGATAGCGACACCTCGACAAGCGACACCCTTCTCGCGTTCGCAACTGGCACACGAGGCGGTGACGCCATCACCTCGCGCGATGATCCCCGCTTCGAGCCCTTTCGCGCCGCGCTGCACGGCGTTCTTGAAGATCTGGCCATTCAGGTTGCGAAAGACGGTGAAGGCATATCCAAATTTGTCACCGTCGAAGTGACCGGCGCGGACACGGATGTGGCGGCGAAACGCATCGCGCTCTCGATTGCGAACTCGCCGTTGGTGAAGACCGCGATCGCTGGGGAGGATGCAAACTGGGGCCGCGTCGTCATGGCGGTCGGCAAGGCCGGTGAAGCCGCCGACCGCGATAAGCTCGCGATTTGGTTTGGCCCACACCAGGTCGCAAAGCTTGGCGAACGCGCCGCCGATTACGACGAGCAGACCGTGTCCGCGTATATGAAAAACACCGATATCACCCTGCGGGCCGATATTGGCATCGGAGACGGCACGGCGCGCGTCTGGACCTGTGATCTGACGCACGGTTATATTTCCATTAACGCCGACTACCGGTCCTGAAGACGCCGGGTCCGCCATAGCAATCACGCGACGGGAGACGGCCACATGGAACCCGATTTCTGGCACGAGCGATGGCAAGACGGCCGCATTGGTTTCCATCAGGCCGAAGTCAACAAGCTGCTCATGAAGCACTGGCCGACCGTTTGCCCGGATGAACGAGCACGCGTCTTCGTGCCTCTTTGCGGCAAATCAATCGATATGACCTGGCTCGCCGAACGTGGCCACGATGTCGTCGGCGTTGAACTGAGCGAGTTGGCAGCGCGAGACTATTTTTCGGAGCGCGGTCTGATACCGGGCGAGACGCGCAAGGATCACTATCTCGTTCTCTCCGGCGGCGGCGTTCAGATTTATGTCGGCGACTATTTCAAGCTGCCAGCAACCGTGACCAAACCGGCGAAAGCGATCTTTGACCGTGCAAGCTTGATCGCACTTCCAACGGAGCTGCGCGCGCAATATGCGTCTTACCTGGCCGACATTACGGATACCGAAACGCGCTCACTGTTGCTGACCATCACCTACCCGGATGGTGAAATCGAAGGCCCACCGTTTTCGGTGACCGATGCGAACGTCATCGAGCTCTTCGCGCGCGATTTCGATGTTGCGCACAAAGAGACACGTGATGCGACGTCGAGCAGCAAAAACCTGACCGACCGCGGCGCGACCGGCGTTGCAACGAGCGTGTTCGTCCTCACCCGTCGGGGCGCTGCGGAATGAGCAAACGCCTCGTGCTCGTTGCGGCCTGCGCGATCATCAATGACGACAGTCAAGTCCTGATCGCCAAGCGCCCCGAAGGCAAACCGATGGCGGGGCTTTGGGAATTTCCCGGCGGCAAAGTTGAGCCAGGCGAGACGCCTGAGGAGACGCTGTACCGCGAGCTTTATGAAGAGTTGAACATCGAGCCCTGTGTCGGGTGCCTCGCACCTTTCACGTTCGCATCGCACACCTACGACGACTTTCATCTTCTCATGCCACTCTACCTCTGTACGCACTGGGATGGGGCCTTACAGGCCAGAGAGGGGCAGGAACTGAAGTGGGTGCGCGCCATGCGGCTCGGCGACTATGACATGCCGGAAGCCGACCTGCCGCTGATCCCGTTCCTGCGCGATCTTCTTGGATAGAGCGTCCACCTCGATCGATACCCGACGGATCTCAAAAACAGAGCGCCGACAAAATCGCCGGTCCCCCCTTCAATGCAGCGGGAAAGCGGGGTAAGTCGGGCGCGCGAACGGCAAAAGGCTTTGGCGCATGAAGGACTTTCTCGGCGGGCATCCGGTGGCTGTTGCTATCCGCTTGGCCATCATCTCAATCATTGTCGGGATCGTGTTATCGGCGCTCGGCATCACGCCCGCCAACGTCGTTGACCGCGTCCAGCTCCTGTTTCGTCGGCTCTATGATTTGGGCTTCGGCGTCTTCGAATGGGCCTTCGGCTACCTCCTCCTGGGCGCCGTGATCGTTGTGCCCATCTGGTTTATTTCGCGCGTGCTGTCATCCAGTCGCAGCAAGACGGACGACCGCTCCTGATGCGAGAGAACACCGGTGGCGATGACGCCGGGAGCCAACGTGAGCCACCAGCCACCGACGACGCAGCGTCACGCACTCTGAAACAAAGCGAGACACCCAGCGATAGCCGACGGCTGACCCACTGGCAGGTCTTCCTCCTCGCTGGCCCCATCATGGTGTCCAACGCGACGACACCGCTTGTCGGCTATGTAGACACAGCGGTCATCGGTCGGCTTGGATCTGAGACGCTGATGGGCGCGGTTGCGGTCTCCGCCATCATCTTCAACCAGATCTATTGGATCTTCGGCTTCCTCAGAATGGGGACGACCGGCTTCACCGCGCAAGCGCACGGCGCTGAAGATTGGGACGAAGTCGCAGCCTTCCTTGGCCGGGCGATGAGCATTGCAGTCGGTTGCGGTTTGCTGCTCGTGACTGCACAAGCCGCGGTCAGCGCGCTCGCCTTCTGGCTCATGAGCGCATCCGATGGCGTCACATCGAGCGCCCTGACGTATTTTCAAATCCGTATTTGGGGCGCGCCAGCGGCTCTCATCAACTTTGCATTGGTCGGCTGGTTTATCGGCCTCGGTCGCGCCCATATCGCGTTTGTGCTCCAGCTTATCCTGAACCTTACCAATATGGCGCTCGCAATCCTTTTCGTGCTCGTCGCGTCTTGGGGGGTGGCCGGTGTCGGGCTCGCAATCCTCGTGGCGGAAATCACCGCAGCCATCATCGGCGTGGTCCTGGCTTGGCGGACACTGAACGCAAACGGCGCCCACATGCTCCTCAACCGGATCGCGGACCCGCGCCAACTGAAACGGATGTTCGTCGTCAACGGCGACATCATGATCCGCACGTTTTGCCTGCTGTTGGCATTTGGGATGTTCACGCGCGAGGGCGCACAGGCCGGCGATCTGACACTTGCGATCAATGCGCTTCTGTTTTCGATCGCAATGATCGCGACGTACTTGCTGGATGGGTTCGCATTCGCCGCCGAAACGTTTGTTGGCAAAGCTGTGGGCGCGCGCGCACCGGATCGTTTTGACGAGGCGATCCGCATGACGACGATCTGGGCCGGGGTCGTGGCGTGCGCGATGGCAGCGGCTATTCTGTTCGGCGGCGGCTGGATGATCGACTTAGCTGCGACCAAACCTGAGATCCGCGAAGGCGCACGCGCATATCTTTGGTGGGCCGCCCTCGTGCCACTCGTTGGGGTCTGGTGTTTCCAGCTCGATGGGATTTTCATTGGCGCAACCCAATCGCGCGACATGCGGAATATGATGCTGATCAGCTTCGCCGTGTTCCTGGTTGCAGCCTTCACGCTGACCGAAGTTTTCGGAAACGACGGCCTGTGGCTCGCGCTTTACGTCTTTTTCATTGTGCGTGCCGTGACGCTTTATGCCCGGCTGCCAGCCTTGAAGCGCACAGTGTTTCGAACGCAGCACACGACGGCGCTTTAACTCATCCGCGTCGCATGCGCTGCACGACGGCGGACGCTGTGAGCCCTGCGAGGACCGCGACGAACACGCAGAAAATGCCATACAGCAGCGGCTGTCCGAACGCGAAATTGTAAAGGTAGCGTTCGAGGCCCTGTCGCTCCAACGTCACCTGGGTCGTGAATGTATCGATGAGCTGACCATCTCGAAGGAGGTGCACGTAGGCGGTCAATGGGCCGACCGGGACGTTGGCCGGGAGATCAATCGTCGCGCGAAACAGATTGCGTCCGACGAACACGACGCCGTAGTCGTCCCGCTGAAACAGGCGCTCGCTTTGCTTCAGACGGATAAGAGCCTGGCGAAAGTCTTCGAGCTCTCCCGAGGTCAAACCCGACCACCCGTCGACCGGCCGCATTGGAATACGATTGAAGCCGATGTCGTTTTGGCGGAGCACGAACGGGTCCGCGAGTTCATCCAACGCTCGGGTCGACGTGATGGCGTAGTAACTCGGTGCCCCATCGAACTTGACGGCGCGCGTGTTGATCCAGATGCCAGCACGCCAGTTTTTTTGCCGAACGGTGAGCGTCTGGTTTCGCCCCTTCACGACAACGACGATGTCGTAGAGGCCAGCTTCCGGTCCCAGCGTCTGCGCGTTGTCGATGGCGCCGAAGACCACGATCTCGACACCAGTGAAGCTTGATGTGATCGAGACACTGCGCGTGGAGACATCCGCTTCAACGCGCTCGCTTTCCGGGCCCTTGGCGCGCCCGCTCGACTGAACACGGATGAGCGGGCGTTCCGTCGAGCCCTCAAGCGTTTGCAGATTGGTCGCGGGGCGGAATTGGGCCGAAGCCTGGAACTGAGCCTGGAATTGAGAATTGAACTGAGAATTGAACTGAAACTGGGCGTTCGCGCCGATGCCAAAAAGTAGAACAGCTGACGCACCGACGGCCAAGCCGACAAGGCGCTTCAAAAGACCTGTCTGGATCAAACGCATGTCAATGCCCCCCTGAGAGACGGCTCAGCGAATAGGGCTCAAGCGGCGTCTCGACCAGTCCCCATGCCATGCGCAAACAAACGAGAAGAACGAGCGCTGCGAGTAGAAAGCGGAGTTGCTCGCCGCGCAATCGTTCGCCCGCGATGGCCCCAAACTGGGCGCCGATGACACCGCCGATCATGAGCAGGAGCGCAAGAATCACATCGACCGTGTAGTTTTGATAGGCGTGAAGGACAGTCGTCATCGCCGTCACGAAGACGATTTGAAATAGCGAGGTCCCAACCACCACGTTGGTTGGCACGCGCAAGAGATAGATCATGGCTGGCACCATGATGAAGCCGCCGCCAACCCCCATGATGGCCGCGAGAAACCCGACGAAGCCGCCGATGACGAGCGGTGGTATCGCGCTGATGTACAGCTTGGAACGGTGAAACCGCATCTTCAGGGGAAGCCCGTGAATCCAGCTGTGTTGCCCCGGTCTCCGCGAAGGGGCCGCATTGCCTTTGCTCGTTTTGCGGATCGTGTTGTAGCTCTCGATGAGCATCAACGTGCCGACGATGCCAAGGAACGTGACGTATGAGATAGCAACCGCGAAATCGAACTGACCGGCGGCGCGAAGAACTTTGACGAACTGCACGCCGACGACAGAGCCGACAAGACCGCCCGCGAGAAGCACGGTCCCCATTTTGAAATCGACATTCTTGCGCTGCCATTGCGCAATCGCACCGGACACGGATGAGGCAACGATCTGGGCCGCTTCTGTGCCGACGGCCACGGCTGCTGGAATGCCCGAAAAGATAAGAAGAGGCGTCATGAGGAAGCCGCCGCCAACGCCGAAGAGCCCGGACAAAAATCCAACCGCTGCGCCCATCCCAAGGAAGACGAAGATGTTGACCGACATCTCGGCGATCGGCAGGTAGAAATTCATTCAGCCACCACGAGAAGGCGAATAGCGGGGTGTGCATCAACGCCGCCGCCGGCACAGAGCGCGCAGCGGTTTGCAAGTTTGAAGGTTCGAATGCTGGGCTGAGAGCGCGGCAGATCGAGCGTTATGTGTCTTAAGCTCCCAGGCGCGCGCCGGGTCAACGGGGTCTTTCGCATGACCGCCCCGGAATATGCTGAGAGCGCAGCTCTGGTCTGTATGCCGCGTATGGCTTCGCGGTCTCAGTGCCGATGTCTCCGACGCACGGACTGGTGGTCCTGCTGACGAAAAATGCCGGCCACGGGGACCGGCATTTTCATCTCTTCAAGCTTGGATGCCGAAGCAATCTGCCGCCTACGACGACGAGGCCTGCGTCTGCCACACACGACCTGCGAGTGAGGGATCGTTTGCAAGCTTCTCAAACCGCTGCGGCCGCCACTTACCGGTCTCAATTTCAACAGACGCCTTGTCTGATTTCGAAATCTGCTTCGCAATGGCTCGCTCTTGCACGCGCGCTTCCTTATCTCCACCCCGCGCCGCCAGCAGGAACCACTTGTAAGCGCTGGCCATGTCCTTCGGCACGCCGAGGCCGTTCTGGTACAGGATTGCCAGGTTGAACTGGCTGTCCGTCAGCCCGCGCTCGGCAGCGCGTTTGAACCATGCTGCTGCGGCCGTGTAGTCCGGCTTACCCGATGCGCCTTGCGCCGCGGTCAGAACGGCGAGATTGTGCATGGCTTTCACCGTGCCCTGGCTCGCAGCTTTCAGATACCAGTACTTGGCGAGGGTCTTGTCGACCGGCGTTCCAAGGCCACGCTCATAAAGCGTCGCCAAGCGGTACTGCGCCAGAGCGAAATTCTGTTTAGCTGCACGCTCATACCACGTCGCTGCCTGTTTAAAGTCCTGCGCAACGCTGCGGCCTTCTGCGAACCGCGCACCCACTTCAAACTCTGCCGACGGGTTCCCGTTTGCGGCCGCGGTCCGAAGAGACGCCGGTCCGATCTTGGCCGGCGGCATCATCGCACCGGCGCGTTCTGTCGTCCCAGCGCTCGGAGCAATCGGCGACGCCGTGGTCGGCGCATCT
>JBCBWG010000162.1:0-7779 GCA_039817205.1 Pseudomonadota bacterium | reverse complement strand
TCGTCGTCTGCTTCGTCTGGCAGCAGCATCTCGTTATGCGCTTTGCCCGACGGGATCATCGGGAAGCAGTTGGTGAGGCTGGCCACCCGGCAATCGAAGAACACGGGGCCCGGCGTTTTGATCATCCGCGTGATCGCGTCATCGAGTTTTGCCGGGTCATCGCAGATCATACCGGTCCAGCCGTAGGCTTCGGCGAGTTTCACGAAGTCGGGGAGCGATTCCGTGTAGCTCTCCGAATACCGGTTGCCGTGCAGAAGCTGCTGCCACTGGCGGACCATGCCCATGTACTGGTTGTTCAAAACGAAGATCTTGACCGGCAGGCCGTACTGCACAGCGGTCGACGCTTCTTGAATATTCATCAGGATCGACGCATCGCCGGAAACGCAGACGACCAGCGCCTCGGGGTGCGCGCGTTGCACGCCGATCGCCGCCGGCAGGCCGTACCCCATCGTGCCAAGACCGCCCGATGTCATCCAGCGCTTCGGCTCATCGAAATGATAGTATTGGGCCGCCCACATCTGATGCTGGCCGACGTCGGTCGTGATGTAGGTGTCGTGGTCCTTCGTCAGCTCATAAAGCCGCTCGACCGCGTGTTGCGGCATGATGACGGACGGCGATTTCGCGTAGGCCAATGATTGGCGCGACCGCCACGTTTCGATCTGTTTCCACCATCCCTTGAGAGCCGATGTCTTGGGCGTTGGTTTCGTCTTCTGCCAGTGCTCAAGCATGTCTTCGAGCACGTAGGCGACGTCACCGATGATCGGGATGTCGACCGGCACGTTCTTGTTGATCGATGAGGGATCAATATCGATCTGGATTTTTCGCGAGTTCGGCGAGAAGGCATCGAGACGCCCCGTGATCCGGTCGTCAAACCGGGCGCCAATCGCGATCATGACGTCGCAATCGTGCATTGCGAGGTTGGCCTCGTACGTGCCGTGCATGCCGAGCATCCCGAGCCACTGTTTGTCCGACGCCGGAAAAGCGCCGAGCCCCATGAGCGTCGACGTGATCGGGTATCCAGTCTGGCGGACAAACTTGCGTAGAAGCTCTGATGCTTTCGCGCCCGAGTTGATGACGCCGCCACCCGTGTAGAAGACCGGGCGCTCAGCTTTCGCGATCAGATCAACCGCCGCTGCAATCGAATCGGCTTCGCCCTTCAAGCGCGGCTTGTAGGTCTTATGCTCGATGTTCGACGGGCCGACGTACGCGCCGATTGCGAACTGAACGTCCTTCGGGATGTCCACGACAACCGGGCCCGGACGACCGCTCCGCGCAACATAAAACGCCTCGTGCAAAACGCGTGCGAGATCGTTGACGTCTTTGACGAGGTAATTGTGCTTGGTGCAGGAGCGCGTGATACCAACCGTGTCACACTCCTGAAACGCGTCAGATCCGATGAGGTGCGTTGGCACCTGACCGGTGATGCAGACGATGGGAATGCTGTCCATCAACGCATCCGTCAGACCCGTGACGGCATTCGTCGCCCCCGGGCCGGACGTCACGAGCACGACCCCGACGCGACCCGTTGACCGCGCATAGCCTTCCGCCGAGTGCACCGCGCCGCCTTCTTGCCGGACGAGCACATGGCGGACGCGCTCCTGCTGGAAAATCTGGTCGTAAATCGGAAGCACGGCGCCGCCCGGATATCCGAAAATTGTATCGACATCCTGCTCCGCCAGAGCCTCGACCACCATTTCGGCGCCGCTTATCATTCGTGCCATGACACTTCGTTCCCGTCACACTCGTCTGGCCGCGCGGCAGCAACCGCCCGAGCCCGTTTTAATGTCAGCAAAGTCGGCCGGTGCTTAGAAACGATGCATACCCGGCGTCAACTCAAGAAACAAATTTTGGAAATCTGCACCGTCAAAATTGTAATTTTCAGAAACATCAACCGCCGTCCAATGCTGCATTCTTGCGTTCTGCCATGTGAGCTGACGTTTGATGTATTGGCGCGTCTGGCGCTTGGCCTGATCAATCGCCTCGACATAAGAGACCAACCCCGCACTCAGTTTCATGAGCGACGGCACACCCAGCGCCCGCATAATGGGAAACTCATCCGACAGTCCGCGTGCGGCAAGCCTTGCAACCTCGTCCAAGGCTCCCGCTTCCATCATCGCGTCGAAGCGTGCGTCTGAGCGCGCGTACAGCTGCCCGCGCGGGCCAGTCAGCCGGATTTTGATGACCTCGGCTGCATCCAAAAGCGGACGACCGGGCTCCTTCTGCCACTCCGCCAGGGACCGACCTGTCCCCTCGATCACTTCTAACGCACGCACGATCCGCTGTCGGTCACCCGGAGGCAGGCGGTTGGCCATCACCGGATCGCGAGCCGCCAACGCGCGGTGCAGATCCGCGGCAGCACCAGCATCCGATGCCGCGCGCCATCTGGCCCGGATCTCGCTCGGGATGTCCGGGATCGGCGACAGGCCGCCGAGCAGCGCATCGAAATAGAGACCGGTCCCGCCAACGAAAATCGGAACAACGTCGCTTGCGACTTTCGACAGCACGGTCTCTTCGACCTCGCGAACGAACCGGCCCGCGGAGTAGGCAATGGACCCGTCAACGTGCCCGTACAGAAGATGGGGCGCAGCTTTTTCGTCGGCAATCGATGGCCGAGCCGTAACAATCCGCAGATCACGGTAGACCTGCATGCTATCGGTGTTGACAATCACGCCACCACACTGGCGTGCGAGTGCCATAGCAAGAGCCGACTTGCCGCTCGCCGTCGGCCCTGCGATGAGGATCGCGCCCCGCCGCCCGGTCGCCGATCCTGTCTGTTGTCCGGCGCCCTTTGTTGATGTGGTCACCATGCCTGCGATCCACCTGATCCTCACCGCTCCGAGCGACACCCTAACACCGAGCCTCATCGGTGGCATTCTCGACCGGCTGAGCAGCGACGGAGCAAACCCACAAATAGCCTGGCTGAAACCCGACGCCGCGGCCATTGTCACGGTGCCGTTCGACGATGCAGATCGCGGTCACGCGGCGGATCACAAAGCCTCCGAGAACGCTATCGCGCGCGTTCAGACGATCGCGGCTGAGGTGTCGGCATCACACGGGATCGACGCCAACGTCATGGCTGAAGCCGCCCGCCCCTCGAAACTTCTCATTGCCGATATGGAATCGACCATCATTGAGCAGGAGATGCTCGACGAACTCGCTGACACCGTCGGCCTCCGCGAAAAAGTCGAGGGCATCACCGCTGCTGCCATGCGCGGCGAACTGGATTTTGCATCAGCAATCACGGAACGCGTCGCGCTGCTCAAAGGGCTTGATGCGAGCGTACTGAACGAACTGATTGTCAAACGCCTGACGTATATGCCCGGTGCGAAAGAACTCGTGCAAACAATGAAATCCGGCGGCGCGTACTGCGCGCTCGTCTCCGGCGGCTTCACGCACTTTACAGCCCACGTTGCGAACGAACTTGGCTTCGACGAACACCGGGCAAACACGCTCGAAGTTGCAGATGGCAAACTGACAGGTCGCGTCATCCCACCGATCCTCGGTCGCAAAGCAAAGCTTGCCGCTTTGGTCGAAATCGCAGGCCGCTTAAAGGTCGAGACCGGCGATGCGATCGCGGTCGGCGACGGTGCGAATGATCTCGCCATGCTGGAAGCAGCCGGGCTTGGCGTTGCCTTCCGCGCGAAGCCCCAAGTGCGTGACGCGATGGCCATACACGCGACCGGGGCCGTGATCAGCCATTGCGATTTGACAGCACTTCTATATTTGCAAGGCCGTACGCATGCGGACTTCGCAGCCGCGCGCACTTAGTCGAGGCGACATACCCGTCCGACGTCAAGGTCTAGTCGAATACGGGGGCTCCTTTGCTACTGCTTCTGGGCGGAATACTTCTCGGTCTCGTTCTGCTCGTTGCCGGAGGAGAATTGCTGGTTCGCGGTGCCGTCGCAGCCGCGGAGAAACTTGGCGTGTCGCCCCTCGTCATCGGCCTGACGCTTGTCGCCTTCGGGACCTCGATGCCGGAGATGGCCGTCAGTATCGGAGCCGTCTATTCCGACGTACCCGGCATCTTCATCGGCAATATCGTTGGCTCAAACATTTCCAACATCTTGCTGATTATTGGTCTGACGGCACTGGTGATGCCGATCCCCGTCGCGATCAAAACCATCTCGCGCGATGGCGCAATGATGGTGTTTGCAACCGTCGTATTCGTGGCGCTCGCGTTTATTTCACCGCTGACGCGCGTCGTCGGCCTGAGCTTTCTCGGGCTCCTGGCGGCGTACTTGATCTTCGTTTGGTTGCAGGACCGCAAGGAACAAAGCGCACTCGCGACCGGTAACGGGGACGTGCCAACAGAGAGCTTCGGCGCAGGGTCTATTCTTCTCTCGGTTCTGCTCGCGCTTGTTGGAATTGCCGTTGTCGTTGCGGGGGCGCATATCCTGGTCGACAACGCCGCTGAACTCGCACGTCAACTCGGCGTCCCCGACGTCATCATCGGTTTGACGATCATCGCGATTGGCACGTCGATGCCTGAGCTGGTCACAGGGATCATCGCGGCGATCAAGCGCGAGAGTGACATCATTCTCGGCGGGATCCTGGGGTCGAATATTTTCAACCTTTTCGCCATCGGTGGCGTGACAAGCGCAGTCGCACCGGAGGCCGTCAAAGTTCCAGAGCAAGTTGCTTACGTCGACAATTTCATCATGCTTGCGGTGACGGTCCTGCTGCTCGTCTTTGCCTACACCCGCCAGCGGATCGGCCGCTTCGAGGGCTTCTTGTTGTTCGCAGGCTACGTCGCCTACATCGCCTACCTCGCGATCCCAGAACTCGACGGCATCAAGGCTGCCATCGAAAAAGGCGCCACCTAAAACAGAATTCCTACGGTTTCAATTCGGTCGGTTTGCGGAGTGCGCCGGCCTTTTCGGCTTCCTCCAACGCGATTGCCAACTCTTCGCGCGCTTTCTCTGCTTGGCGCTGACGGCTCCAGAGCGACGCGTAGACACCATCACGGGCAACCAGTTCCGCATGCGTGCCCTCTTCGACCAGGGCGCCAGCTTCCAAGACGAGGATCTTGTCCGCGTGCACGATTGTCGAGAGACGGTGCGCGATCACCAGCGTCGTCCGCCCCTTTGACACTTCATCGAGCGACGACTGGATTTCGCGTTCGGTATGGCTGTCGAGCGCGCTCGTCGCTTCGTCCAAAATCAAGATGGGTGGGCCTTTAAGAATGGTGCGCGCGATCGCAACACGCTGTTTCTCGCCGCCCGAAAGTTTGAGCCCGCGTTCGCCAACCATCGTTCCGTAGCCGTCGGGCAACTGGCGAATGAACCGGTCGATCTGCGCAAGCGCTGCCGCATCCTCGACCTCGGCGTCGGTCGCATCGGGCCGACCGTAGCGGATGTTGTAGTGCACCGTGTCGTTGAACAGGACGGTATCCTGGGGCACGACGCCGATCGCGGACCGCAGGCTCGTCTGGGTGACGTTTCGGATGTTCTGGCCGTCGATCGTCACAGCTCCGGACTGGATGTCGTAGAAGCGGAAAAGAATGCGGCTGAGGGTCGACTTGCCAGCGCCCGACGGGCCGACGATTGCCACCATAGATCCGGCCGGAACATGAAACGACAAGTCGCGCAGGATTGGTCGCTCAGGATCATAGTGGAACGCCACATGATCAAAACGAATTTCGCCGCGGGTCACCTCTAACGGCGTCGCACCCGCCACATCTTTGACCTCAGGCGCCTGCGTCTGAAGCGCAAACATGGTCTCAAGATCGACGAGGCCCTGCTTGATCTCGCGGTACACCATTCCCATGAAATTTAGCGGAATATAGAGCTGGATCAGGAGCGCGTTGATCATAACGAAGTCGCCAACGGTATGAACCCCATCGACGACACCTTGAGCCGCAAGCCACATGCAGAGCGTCATGCCGATGGCGAAGATGACGATCTGGCCGGAGTTGAGCATCGCGAGCGAGTAAAACGTTTTGATCGCGGCCTGCTCATAGCGTCCCATGGCCTTGTCGAAACGGCGCGCCTCCATTTCCTCGTTGCCGAAATACTTGACCGTTTCAAAGTTGAGGAGGCTGTCGATCGCCTTTGTGTTCGCTTCGTTGTCGCTGTCGTTCATCTCGCGGCGGATGGCGATCCGCCACTTTGTGGCGGCGAACGTGAACCAGATGTAGGCCGCGACTGTCGCGACGATCACAACGACGTAGATCCAGTTAAAAAAGTAGAGCAGCACGCAGGTGATTAGAATGAACTCAAGGATGGTCGGGAGCACGTTGAGGATGCCCATCCGAATGATGAGCTCGATGGCGCGCGTCGCGCGTTCGACCACCCGGCTGAGGCCACCTGTTCGCCGCTCCAGATGAAACCGCAGCGACAGCTGATGTAGATGGCGGAATGTTCGCCCGTTCAACTGCCGGACCGCGTGTTGGCCCACCTTGGTGAAAAAGACATCGCGGATCTGGTTCAGCACCACCATCAAGACGCGGCCGATGCCGTACATGATGATCGCACCGGTCAGCCCGAGCGCTACGCTCGCCGCCAGACGTTCTCCGGGCGATGCATTGCTGAGCGTCGTCAGCGCATCCGTCGCCTCTTTAAAGAAAATCGGAACGGCGACTGTCACTAGCTTTGCGATCACCAAAACGGCGAACGCCAATACCACGCGGCGACGAAGATCCGGTCGCCCTTCCGGCCATACGAACGGTAAGAGCCCGCGCAAAACCACCATATGGTCGCTGCGGTCGAGATCCGACGCAGACGGGTTTTCCGCAGCCTTTGTTGCAGATGTCGCCTTGGCGTCGTCCGGTTTCCCAGCCACCGCTGGGAATGCCGCTGCCGCCTTCTGTCCCGCTGCCATACCGGATCCACCGCCCGCTCATGTCATCATGGCGGCCATCAAATGATTGACGCTGCTTTATCTCGACCTAACGCGTCCCGTGGTCATTGAGAAGCCGCGCGTATCCGCACGCTGACGGCGTGGCGGCACCCGATACTCACCGCTTGCGCTCACCTTTGAGACGAGCGCTTCGCTCGCCTCGCCCGCAGTGTCGGCGCGCCTCACTGGCGTCGCGGCATACGAAAGCGCTGACACGGATAGATCAAGTTCGGGCGCCGGATCTTGTGCTGGTTGGCGCGATAAATGCGGCGAAAACGTTTGCCCTTGCCATAGTGCCGCCGGGCGATGCGCCAGAGGCTGTCGCCGCGTCGAACAACGTAACGACCGGGCAACCGTGCCCGGCGGCCCGCGCGCCGACACCGACCATGGTGCCGACCCAGACGTTTGCGATGACGGGCGATCCGGCGGCGGTACGCAGCCACGCGAGCGCGACGCTTGCGTGTGCGGGCTCGGGCCTGAGCGCGGCGCCGTTGTGCTGCCCGCGCGCGGCGCTGCGCTCGTGTCCGTTGCCGCAACTTGGACGCACGCCGGACGCGCGCCACGCGACGGCGTTCGCTCCGGCGTCTTTCCGTCGTGCGTTGGTCGGACCGCTGCCCCTCGCTTTGTTGTCGTGCGGCCCGCGATCTCGTCTCACGCTCAGCCTGCGAGCGCTGAGCCAAACGCTGTTCCGCCCGCCGTTCACGCTGCGCTCGACGTCGGGAGCGCTCGCGGTCGGCCCGAGCGGTGGCCCGAGCAGTGGCCCGAGCGGCGGCCCGGCCACGGCCGTCGCGCTCCGACGTTGGCAGCCGGGCTGCAACCCGTGACGTCGGTTCGTCATCGGGCGCGATATCGGCCGGTGATCGAGACGTGCGCACGATTGAGCGATCGGTACGTCGCATTTCGCAGTCGCTTGAACGCGCGCAGGCAGCCGTTGATAGCGCG
>JBCBWG010000161.1:0-7807 GCA_039817205.1 Pseudomonadota bacterium | reverse complement strand
CGACGTTCATCCTCCAGCGCCCGATATTGCGACACGCAGGTCCGCGTGTTTCGCAGCGTGCGCTGAAAAAAGAATTCGTCCCAGCACTGACGGCGTTCGAGGCCAGCCTCGCGGCGGCGAACACGCTGGCCAAGGGACCGGATCTGGCGCGCCAGTTGATCGCGGTTGGCGCCGCGATTGCGATCCCCGTTGACGACATTGGCAAGCTGACGCTCAAGCCTGAGACAGATATCACGGTCGGATCGTCGGCTTCGGCGATCATTACTGCGTGGCTGATATCTGGGTGCCGGTGCACGGTATTGTCGGCTCGGCTCACGCTCAGACTGCGTTTCCCAGGGCCAACTCCACGATTGCGCGAAAACAGACGTCGTCACGAGCGCGAACGAAGAGGCCAACACGACGGTCACCAACGGCCGCAGCGATGCGCCGGGTGAGAGCCAGTGGCGTTTCGATCGGTGGCGTTGACTGTCAGACATAATGCGAACCGGTATCCCGAGAGATGTCTGTTTTCCGTCTTTGCTGTCGTTGCACCATACGGCACGGATCCGGTGCTTGAGAGGATCTCGACCCACACTTTTGCGTAAGCACGTCGCAACCCGTCGCGCGCAGCGGGGTTCGACGACCGCGCTACGTGTGTCGCGGGTAGGCAGTCAATAAAGCCGAAATACGGCGATGTGGATGATCTGCTGCGCCAACACTGTTCTGTGGTAGCTTCCACGCAGTTGTCGTGCCGCGCTTATGGGCACGCTCATGGTCACGCTCATGGGAAAGCGCGACGCCAAAATCGGACACCCTTGAACCGAACGACACGGAACCAAACGACGCCAGAGCGAATCGAGGAATTGCCGTTATGACCCAGCCTGTCACAGAAGCTGCCGCCGTTCTGGCCAATCTACGCCGCACGGTTGCGACGATCGATGCGCTCGATGAGGCAATCGCGCCCCAGTCGGTTCCGGACGCCTACCAGGTGCAGGACGGTTTGATCGCCGAACTTGGTGGCAAGATCGTTGCTTGGAAGGTTGGAGCGACGGCGGAAGCGGTGCAGGCAAAGCTCGGTGTTGACGAACCGTTTTCCGGACCCATCTTTGCAAATGCACTTCACCGTGCGCCGGCGTCTCTGAGCGCTGCGAACTACACCCACCGGCTGATCGAGTGCGAGTTCGCGTTTCGATTGGGAGACGATCTCGCACCGCGTCCCGGGGCCCCGTACAGCCTCGATGAGGTGAAAGCAGCGGTCGATGCGACCTGTCCTGCGATTGAAATCATCGCCCCTTCTTTCGATGTCGCAATCGGTGGAAGTGCGCATTCGCGGATCGCAGACCTCGGGGTGTCTGCAGGCTTAGTCGTCGGTGAAGCTGTGACCGATTGGCGGGCGCTCGATCTTGCTGAGCACCAAGTTGCGTTGCGCGTTGCTGGAGCCGAAGTGGCCACCGGCACGGGCGGTTTGGTCTTGGGTCATCCGCTCAACTCGCTGCATTGGCTCGCCAATCATATGACGATGCGGGGTCGCACGCTGTCGGCTGGCATGGTCGTCACAACCGGCACCACGACGGGGCTCTACGACTTGGCGGTTGGCGCCGAAGCTGTCGCTGACTTTGGCGCGCTCGGGGCTGTGTCGCTGTCATTCACCGCGTGACAAGGTTTTGAAGCGTACGGTCGGCGGAATAGCGCTATGCTCTGACCGGCGATCATGCCTTAGGGGCTTTCGCTTGACGCAGCGGGGCCCGGGCCCGATAAGGCGCGCGATGAAACTCGACCGAACACAGCTCACAGCGATCGCCGCGCGCATTTGTATTCCGCTCTAGCACCCTGCTGGCGCGCGGTTTCTGTTTGCTTGGTCCGATGTCTCCAAGTCGTCCCGCCCGCCGGACGAGGACCCGACATGGATTTGGCATGGACCTGACCCTGTACAACACGTTGACCCGCACGAAAGAGGCCTTTGCGCCAGCGGACCCGCGCGCCGTTGGCATGTATGTCTGCGGGCCGACGGTCTATGATGACGCGCACATCGGCAACGCGCGGCCCATCATCGTCTTCGACGTCCTGTTCCGGCTGCTTCGCCACGTCTATGGCGGCGATGCCGTGACGTACGTCCGCAACATTACAGATGTGGACGACAAGATTAATGCGCGCGCCGCCGACGAAGGCATCTCCATTCAGGAGCTGACAACGCGCACAACCGAGCAGTTCCACAACGATATCGCGCGCCTTGGCGTCCTGCCGCCGACCGTTGAGCCGCGGGCGACGGACCACATCGCCGAGATGAAGGTGCTGATCGAACGCCTCGTTGCGCGCGAGCATGCCTACGTTGCCGAGGACCATGTGCTTTTCGCCGTCAACTCGATGGCGGATTACGGCACGCTCTCCAACCGATCGACGGAAGAGTTGGAAGCTGGCGCCCGAGTTGACGTTGCCCCATTCAAACGCGACCCGATGGATTTCGTCCTTTGGAAGCCCTCGAAGCCGGGGGAACCAGCCTGGCCATCTCCGTCAGGCATCGCCACCGAAGGGCGACCGGGCTGGCACGTCGAGTGCTCGGCGATGGCGAAAAAGCACTTGGGTGAGACGTTCGATATCCACGGCGGTGGCATCGATCTCGTGTTTCCGCATCACGAAAACGAGGTGGCGCAATCGCGCTGTGCGCATGGGACGTCCATGCTCGCCCGAACCTGGATGCACAACGGCTTCTTGCAGGTCGAGGGTGAGAAGATGTCGAAATCGCTCGGCAACTTCATCACCATCAATCAGCTGCTCGATACCGACACGTTCGGCGGCCAGTCCTGGCACGGGCGGGTTCTGCGGTTTGCTATGCTGACCACGCACTACCGCCAGCCGATCGATTGGACGGTGGAGCGTCTGGTCCAAGCGCGCCAGACGCTCATGGAGTTTGCCGACATGACGGCAGACCTGACGCTGGAGCCCGGCGCGAACGACGCGCCCTACGAGGAAATTGTTGACGCGCTTGCAGACGATCTCAATACGCCGCGTGCCATATCGATCCTGCACGGTCTTGCAAAGTCCGCGCGGCGCGGGAACGCTGAGAAAGCCTTGGCTCTGAAAGCGTCGCTTCGGTTTTTGAGCGTCCTCGATGGTGAAACGCGCGAGGCGCTTCGAGGGGATCGGGCGCGTCCTGGCATGGATACCGGCGACATCGAACGTCTGATTTCTGATCGCCTGGCCGCACGGGCCTCCAAAGACTTCGCGACGAGCGATCGGATCCGCGATGAGTTAGCAGCCTCGGGCATCCGGCTCAAAGACGGCAAAGATCCCGCGACCGGAGAGGCGGTGACGACTTGGGAACTGGCGGACTAAATCGGCCACCCTTTTGACGATTGACTGCATGCGAACGGACCAAATTTCTGACTGGACAGTTCTGATGACCCGCGAACGGCTCTACCTTTTCGACACAACACTCCGGGATGGCGCGCAGACCACCGGCGTCGACTTCTCGGTGAGCGATAAGCGCCGGATCGCGGACGTGTTGGACGGTCTTGGCATCGACTATATCGAAGGCGGCTATCCCGGTGCGAATGCCACCGATACCGAGTTTTTTGATGCGCGCCCGACACTTGAGACAAGCCGGTTCGTTGCGTTTGGCATGACCAAGCGCGCGGGCCGGTCAGCTGCGAACGATCCGGGTCTGCAAGCGTCGGTCAATGCGAACGCCGATGCCGTCTGTCTGGTTGCTAAAGCTTGGGACTATCACGTCCGCGTCGCGCTCGGATCCGACAACGAAGAACACATCTCAGGCGTCCGCCAGTCCGTCGAGGCAATCGTCGGGACGGGACGCGAGGCCTTGATCGACTGCGAACATTTTTTCGATGGCTATAAGGCCAACCGGGACTATGCGCTTGGGGTGGCCCGGGCCGCATATGAGGCTGGCGCGCGCTGGGTGGTTTTGTGCGACACGAACGGCGGAACGCTGCCACACGAAATCGAACGCATTGTTCGCGACGTGGCCGAGTATGTGCCCGGAAATCGCCTTGGCATTCATGCGCACAATGACACGGAAAACGCTGTCGCCAACTCGCTTGCGGCCGTGCGCGCCGGTGTCCGTCAGGTTCAAGGCACGCTGAATGGGTTGGGCGAGCGATGCGGCAACGCAAACCTCACGTCGCTGATCCCAACGCTCCTTCTTAAAAGCGCGTTCGCCGATCATCTCGAAATCGGTGTGACGGCCGAGCGTCTTGCGCGTCTGACCCAAGCGAGCCGCATCTTGGATGACATTCTGAACCGCGCGCCCGCAAAGCAAGCGGCGTACGTGGGCGAAAGCGCGTTTGCCACCAAAGCAGGCATCCATGCGTCCGCCATCCTGAAAGAGCCCGAGACCTACGAACATGTGGCGCCCGCAAGCGTCGGCAATCATCGTCGCGTGCTGGTCTCAGACCAGGCTGGCAAGTCGAATATCCTCGCCGAGCTTGAGCGGATCGGTATCCGGGTCGCAAAGGATGATCCGCGGGTTGCGACGCTGCTGGCGCAAGTGAAAGAGCGCGAGGCGCTCGGCTATGCCTACGAGGGCGCGGAAGCCTCGTTTGAGCTGCTGGCCCGCCGGGCGCTGGGAGAGGTGCCGCACTTCTTTGCCATCGATAGTTTTCGCGTCATGGTCGAGCGTCGCCACAACGCGAACGGCGAACTCGTCACGCTTTCAGAAGCATCGGTGAAGTTGTCATTTCCGGAAAGCGATGAGACGTCCTGGTCCATCGCGAGCGGCAACGGTCCGGTCAACGCGCTGGATAATGCGCTCCGCAAAGATCTCGGACCCTATCGCGCGCAAATCGCAGGCGTCGAACTCGTCGATTATAAAGTGCGCATCCTGACCGGTGGAACGGAAGCGGTCACCCGTGTCCTTGTTGAAACCCGCGATCATGAAACCGGCGATAACTGGTTCACTGTTGGCGTGTCACCAAACATTATCGATGCCAGTTTCGAAGCGCTGGTCGATAGCATAAATTTCAAGTTGCTGAGGAAGTTAAGTTCGTAGTTCGTCGCTGTTGGTTTGGAGTTGCGTATTCCGTAAACGACCAGCTTATCCCAATGATTTGCCTAACCGACCAGCTAAGTCCTGAATGTATTGCCAGGCGACACGGCCAGACCGTCCGCCCCGCGTTGTTGCCCACTCCAGGCTGTCGCGCCTCAGCTGCTTCGGGTCGATCTCAAGGCTGAAGTGCGCCACGTAGCCTTCGACCATCGCAAGGTATTGGTCCTGGCTGCCATTGTGAAAGCCGAGCCAAAGTCCGAAGCGGTCGGATAACGACACTTTTTCTTCAACGGCTTCGGATGGATTGATGGCGGTTGACCGCTCGTTTTCGATCATATCGCGCGGCATGAGGTGTCGGCGGTTGGATGTCGCATAGAAAATCGCGTTATCCGGCCGACCTTCGATGCCGCCGTCCAAAACGGCTTTGAGCGATTTGTAAGTGGTCTCGTCTTTATCGAATGAGAGATCGTCGCAAAAGACGATAAAGCGCTCTTGAGCGGCTTTAAGGAACGCCATACAGCGGGGCAGCGTATCGATGTCCTCGCGATGGATTTCGACGAGTTTCAAGCCCGGCGCGTCTGCCGCAAGCTCGGCTGCCACCTCGGCGTGCGCTGCTTTCACGAGCGACGACTTTCCCATGCCCCGCGATCCCCAGAGGAGCGCGTTGTTCGCGGGAAGGCCGTCTGCAAACCGTCGCGTGTTTTCGAGTAACTGATCAGACGCGCGATCAATGCCCTTCAAAAGCGCGAGAGGAATGCGGTTAATCTTTTCCACTGGCTGAAACCCATCGGGCTCGCTCTGCCAGATAAACCCCTCGGCGGCGCTGAAATCTGGATCAGCCGGTGGTGGCGGTGCCAGCCGCTCGAGGGCTGCTGCGATGCGGGCAAGAGTGTCGTCGGTCAAGGCGGTGCTCAGTTTTCTCGGACGTGCGGCGGAAACGCTCGCCCGGGTTTATAGTCCTCGGCGAGAGGTCGGGCAATTCCAAGGTGCCGCGCGGCCGTGTCGTTGGAGGTGGCGCCGCTCGGCAGACCCAGGCACGCGGCACCAGGTGACAACGCGTGTTGCAAATGGGTGACCGATCCCTATAGTCCGCGCGAAATTTCCAGATGCCGATCCAGCGGTTAGCGACGGGAGCTGCTCAGCCCTCAAGCACGTCTCGGCGGCAGACCACCCAGGTTTCAACGCTTTTCCAGGAGGCATCGTCAGATGTTCATCTCACCGGCCTATGCGCAGGCTGGCGCGCCCGCAGGCGGCGGCGACTTTCTCATATCGCTGGTCCCAATCCTGCTGATGTTGGTCATTTTCTACTTCCTTGTCCTGCGCCCGCAGCAGAACCGTATGAAGCAGCACCAGGAAATGGTGGCCAACGCCAAGCGCGGCGACACGGTCGTCACGGCAGGTGGGCTGGTCGGCAAGGTGACCCGCGCGAAGGAAGGCGAGGCCGAGATCGAAGTCGAAATCTCGGAAAATACGCGGGTTAAAGTGGTCCGTGGCACGCTTGCTGATGTGCGGAATAAGTCTGACGCGGCCGCGGCCAAAAGCTGATGCGTGCTGACGGGACCACTTTGAGTGCGCGTTCAGCTGCGCGTTGAACGTCGCTGTTTGGCCGGATCAATCTGGCGCATACGGGCTGTTGACTTGATAAATCTCGCCAACTGGGCCACGTGACCAGCTGGCTGGGGCGCATTCGGTTTGGGTCCTGGACAACCAGCGCGTGCACGCGCCAGACCGGGCACACGTCCACGTCGGCACTCAACGAAGGCTTCGCTTATGCTGCATGTCTCGCCGTTCAAAGCCATATCGGTCGCGATACTGTGCGTTCTGGCATTGGTGTTCGCCATCCCAAACCTGTTTGAGAAGCAGACCGTGGCTGGCTGGCCGGACTGGCTACCGAAGAAACAACTTTCGCTTGGTCTCGACTTGCGCGGCGGTGCCCACCTGCTGCTGCGCATGGACACGAAAGAAGTGCGCGACGGAATGCTGACCAGCTTGCGCGCCGATGTGCGTGCTGCGATGCGACGGGCTCGCATCGGTGTCCGCGCAACCGGCATTCGCGACAACGCCGTGCAGCTGCGCCTCGCACCCAATGCGGATCGCGAGAAGGCGCTCACAGAGCTCCGGCGCATCATCGAGCCGCTGGCCATCAGCAACATACTCGGCCGAAACGTCCAGAACGTAACGCTGACCGAGCAATCGGACGGCCGTGTTGACCTCACCCTGACGGATGACGCGATCCGTCAGAGGATCGCCGATGCGATCGGTGCATCGATTGAGACGCTTCGCCGTCGGATCGATCCGGCCGGCAATAAAGATGCAACGATCACGCGAAGCGGGCTTGAGCGGATTTTGGTCCAGGTGCCTGGCATCAAAACGCAAGCCGAACTTGACGCGATCAAGCGCATCATCGGCAAAACAGCAGCGTTGAGCTTCCACGCGGTCCATCCCAACGAAACATACTCCGGTGGTGCTGTTCCGCCTGGATACCGGACGTATTTATCGGCTGAACAAGCCGGGCTTCAGTATTTGCTGCAGGCCAACCCGGTCGTGAAGGGCGACGATCTCGTCGATGCGCAGCCGGGCTTTGACCAGCGCACCAACGAGCCGATTATTACGTTCCGGTTTAACCAGAACGGTGCGCGCCGGTTCGGCCGCTGGACCGCTGCCAACGTTACGCGGCCGTTTGCGATTGTGCTCGATGGTCAGGTTCTTTCAGCGCCCGTCGTGCGCGAACCAATCCTCGGCGGCTCTGGCCAGATTTCGGGAAGCTTCACGCCGCAATCGGCACAGGAATTGGCGATCTCGCTGAAGTCCGGTGCGTTGCCGGCCAAG
>JBCBWG010000160.1:0-7846 GCA_039817205.1 Pseudomonadota bacterium | reverse complement strand
AACGGGCGCAACGGCCGTCGTTGATCATGACGGGGGAGATGTCACCGGCTTCGAGAACGTCGCCGAACGGTGCGAATGCGGTTTGCGATAATGGCTGAGCTTCGATTTCATTCACCGCGCAAAAGCCTCCGCGTTCGGGCATTCCGTTGGTTCAAAGGCGCCATGAAAGCCGTTTGAAAAAGCCAAGGCGCTCGTGGCTTAAAAAATTTTGAGTTTGGCGTGTCGATTAACATCTTTGTAGAGCAGATATCGGAAAGGGCCGGGGCCGCCAGCGTAGCACGCCTGAGGGCAAAAAGCTCGGAGCCACATAAAATCACCGGCCTCGACTTCAACCCAATCTTGATTGAGCCGATAGACGCCTTTGCCCTCGAAAACATAAAGACCGTGCTCCATCACGTGCGTTTCGAGAAACGGGATGACCGCGCCAGGTTCGAGCGTCACAATCGTTATGTGCATGTCATAACGCAAATCCTCAGGGTCCATGAATTGCGTCGTCGCCCATTTGCCGTCGGTGTCCGGCATCGGTGTTGGCGCAATATCCGCGTCATCTGATAGGATTGGTCCTGGATTACCAAGACCATCCACCGGCTCGAAGGCTTTCCGGATCCAGTGAAAAATAACCGGCTGATCGTTTCTATTCGTGACACGGTAAGTCGTCCCGGCCGGAATAAATGCAAAACCACCGGTGGTCAGTGAGGCTTTCGTTCCCGCCAGCTCGATGTCAAGGGTACCGCCAACGACGAAAAACGCGGCTTCCGCCTGACTGTCGGTTTCAGGTCGGTCGCTGCCGCCTCCAGGGGCGACCTCGACGATGTACTGCGAGAACGTTTCAGCGAACCCGCTGAGCGGCCGTGCGAGAATCCAGGCCCGCGTATCGCTCCAGAACGGGAGCTTGCTGGTCACGATGTCTTGGATGACGCCTTTCGGTATGACGGCGTAGGCGTCTGTGAAGACCGCGCGATCTGTCAGAAGCTGGGTCTGCGGCGCATGCCCGCCGGCTGGCGCGTAGTAATTGGTCTTAGGCATGGCCGTGTACTCGATGATGGCTGGGATTTGACAATCAGTTTGACGCTCAATTGGCAGGTGGGTGTGTTTTCTCCCAGTGCCGCGCAATATCGATGCGCCGGGCAAACCAGACGCTGTCGTGCGAGGCCGCATACGCGATGAAGCGTCGGACGGCCGCGGCCCGGCCAGGGCGACCGGCAAGCCTACAATGAAGACCGATCGACATCATCTTGGCCGCGCCGTCGGCCCCCTCCCGATACAGAACATCGAATGTGTCTTTGAGATACGCGTAAAATTGGTCGCCCGAATTAAATCCTTGCGGCGTTGCAAATCGCATATCATTTGCGTCGAGCGTGTAGGGGACAATCAATTGCGAACGGCCGTTGTGGCGGTGCCAATAGGGGAGATCGTCGGCGTATGAGTCGGCGGAATAGGCAAAACAGCCAAGGTCCGAAATGAGGTTCACGGTATTCATCGAGCATCGGCCCGTGTACCAGCCCTCGGGCGGTTTACCGGTGACGTCTTCGTGGATCGCGATTGCGTCTTTGATATGCGCCAGCTCGTCTTGCGGCGAAAAGTGGCGGTACTCGATCCATTTCAAGCTGTGGCTCGCAATTTCCCAATTGGCAGCTTTCATGGCCGCCACTTGCTGAGGCGACCGTTGCAAAGCTGTTGCGACGCCAAAGACTGTTATTGGAATATTGAAGGATGTGAACAATCGGTGGAGGCGCCAAAATCCGGCGCGGGCACCGTACTCATAAATCGTCTCCATATTCCAATGGCGTTCGCCGTGCCACGGCTCCGAACCGACGATCTCCGACAGAAACGCTTCCGAATGCGGATCGCCATGGAGGACGTTATTTTCACCACCTTCTTCGTAATTGAGCACGAATTGCAAAGCGATTTTTCCATGATCCGGCCATGCGGGATTTGGCGGGTTCGCCCCATAGCCAAGGAGGTCGCGTGGATAGTCTGAGGTCATGCTTTAGGTCTCAGCGGTCTGGCCGATTTCAGCCAAGTTCGAATGTGGTGATACCGAACGTGCGATCGATCGGGAGATCGGGTGTCGAGCCTTTGTACATGCGCGCGGTTTCAAAGTTTGGCGCAAAACCCAGTGACTGAGCCATGGCGATCGCGTCGGTGTTTGGCTCGGGTATGTCGATGGTAATCGGTGCGCTGTCTGGTAGGGACTGACAAAGTCGGGCGATGATCGTCTCGGCGATCGACCGGTCATTGGCGAAGAGGGGGCCGATCTTGAAGCCCTCCCGGCATGCGCGCATGACGCCGTAGCCAGCGATCTCGCCATCGGACAATGCGGCCAGAGACCACCGGCTCTCAGCTGCGGCGGCCAGGAGCCAGTTGCGGATAAAGATGCAGCGTTCGTCCGGGAAAAAGGGCCGGTCGTAAGCCATAATTCGGTCGACCATGTTTGGGGTCATTGATTGCGTGGTGACGTCAGCAGAGGCGCTGATGCTGGCAAACGATCCGGAGTATCGGATGGTGCGGCCCGCAAATGAAAAGCCACTCTTTCGGTAATTGTCTTGCTGATCGAGGACGCCGTCGAGGCCAATCGTGCGGCCCTCAAGATGGCGCAAACCCGCTTGCCACGTTTTCCATCCGTACCCCCGGCCGCGCATGTCAGGACGTGCGATATAAAACCCGAGGAACCCGAAAGCGGCACCGTATCGGACAACGGAAATAGATGTGATCGGCTCGCCATTCAGAAAGCCCATGAGAAAGCCGTCGGGGTCTGCTGCATGGAAGGCTGCTAGATCGTCATGCCCGGGGTTCCAACCTTCTTGAGCCGCCCACTCGACAGCCGTCGCGAACTCCGCGGCCGTTGTTGCTCTGATCTGGAACTCAGTCATGGCGCTTCAAGCTCATTTCAGGCTCACTTCAGGCCGCGCAGGGTGGCCAAAACGGTTTCGCTGAGCCCAACGGCTGCAACGACACCGTCGACCACCGGGCGCTGAAATGTCATCGTAAGGCGCTCGGCAAGGTTTGCCATGCCAGCGCAGCCGAGCACGACGGATTGCACGTCATCTTCATCGAAAGCGGCGCCGACTTCGGCTGCGATCCGCCCATAGGATTGGTCATCGTCAGCCTTTAAAACGGGAACGCGTGAGGCGCGCACGCGCGCGCAACGCGCGGCGAAGCCGTAATCGGCGATATTCTTTTCAAGAACCGGCACCGACACCGGCAGCGTTGTCACCACCGAAAACCGTTCGCCGAGCAGCATCGCAACTTGGTAGCCGGCCTCGCCGATGCCGATGACTGGAACCGGCGATCGCTCGCGCAACGCCCAAAGGCCCGTGTCGTCGAAGCACGCAATGATCACTGCGTCGCAGGTCTGGCCCTGAACGACTTCGCGGTCGAACACCTGAAACAAGCCTGGCAGAGCCCGCTCACCGTCTTCGGCGCCCTGGATGGCTTCGGGGCCGCTGTCAGAATTGATCGCGCGGATGCCATGGGGTTGGCGCGCACAGGCGCGAGCTGCGTGACCGATAAGTTCGGTCATGTCCGAAGATGTGTTGGGATTGATGATGAGAATGCGCATGGCGTCACACCAGTCCCTTGCCGGCGTCGGAGCCAAGCCGCTCGCGTCGCCGACGCACGATTAATGCGACGACGAGAAAGAATAAAATGATGACGAGAGAAAAGACCGTCGTCAGCGTGCCAAGCGCATAGAGAACAGGCGTCGTGACGTTGGTTGTCATCCCAAAGATTTCAAGCGGGAGCGTATTGTAGGACCCTGAGGTCAAAAGCGTTCGTGCGAATTCATCGTAGGACAGTGTGAAGCCGAACAAGGCAACGCCAATCAGGCTCGGGGCAATGATCGGCAATACCACGAAGCGAAAGGTTTGCCAGGGACCCGCCCCCAAATCGCGCCCGGCTTCCTCGAACGATTTATCAAACCGATTAAAGACCGCGAACATGATCAGGAGGCCGAACGGCAGCGTCCAAGTGAGTTGCGCGCCGAAGCCCGACGTCGACCAGTGAACGGGCCAGTCGAGAATGTTGAAGATCAGACCTATGCCGAGTGACACCAAAATGGATGGGATGATGAGCGACGCGATCACGAGATAGAATAGAAGGTTGGAGCCTCGAAAACGCTGCCGAAACGCGAGGCCGCCCATGACGGACAAAACAACGGTGGTCGTCATGACGAGCAGACCGAGGACGAACGACCGCCGGAATGCGCCCCAGATGTCGCCGACCGCCTGCTCCTGGAACAAGTCGTAGAACCAGTGCATCGACACGCCGTTCATCGGAAATGTCAGGCCGCCGTTCGGCCCCTGGAACGACAGGATCACGATCGTCAGGATCGGGCCGTAGAGGAAGATGACAAACAGCGCGAACACAAAGCTCAGCACGTAGAATGATGTTCCGCGCCGCTCCATGTCACAGCTCCTTCCGAACGTCGACAAAGCGGAGCATGATCGAGATCATCAGCAGTACCGTGCATAAAAGTACGACGGCACTCGCTGCGGCGGCCGGGTATTGCAGCAGTGCAATCTCATTAGAAATGACCCGGCCAACGGAGGCGCTTTGTCCGCCCGACATAAAGCGCACCGTGATGAAATCGCCCATTACAAGTGTCACGACGAATATCGAACCGATCATCAGGCCGGGCTTGCTGAGCGGAATGATGACGTTTGTCAAAATCTGGAAACCGCTTGCGCCCGCATCTCTGGCCGCTTCGATGAGTGACCGATCAATCCGCATCATCGTGTTGAAGACAGGTACGACCATGAACAACACGTAGAGATGCACGAACGCCAGCACGACGGCGAAGTCAGAAAACAGCAACCACTCCAAGGGTTCGTCGATCAGCCCCATTTCGAAAAGCGCTGAGTTTGCGATGCCATTGCGTCCAAGGAACGGGATCCACGAAATCATCCGGATGATGTTTGATGTCCAAAATGGGATCGTACAAAGCAGAAATAGTGCGATCTGCCAGGTGAGCGAGCGGACGTGAAACGCTAGAAAGTAGGCGACCGTAAAACCAATGACCGTGCAGAAAAACCAGGTGAGTACGGTGAATTGGAGCGTTTTAAGATAGGTGCTGAGGGTCACCTTCGATGTGAGCAAGTACTCGTAATTGTCAAAGATGAAAGCTGGAAAAAACGTGAACTCATTGTAGTCCCAGAAGCTCACGACCATAATCGTGGCAAGCGGCAAGATCAGGAAGAACGACAGAATAAGAACGATTGGGCTTGCAAGCGCCCAGCTGGATCGCTCGCGGCGTCGCTGCAACTTGAGGTCTTGCAACAAAGTGATATCCGCAGAGGAGAAGGGCGCCCATCCGAGGCCGAAGCCCCGAATGGACGATTGAGACCCGAGAGGGTCGTTCGTTAGGCCGCGATGAACTCATTCCATTTGCGAACCATGTACTTGTTCTCATCCATGACCGCGTTCCAGCACGCAACCGCGCCCATGCGATCGTAGAACGAGCCGCCATCGCGGACGGCGCCCGCTTTTTCCATGACCTTGCCTTGCGGGTTGACGATGTCGCTTGCGGCGGCCTTGCCCTCGAACCAGAAGCCCCACTCGTCGTCTGACATGAACGCTTTGGAGGTTTCTGGGACCGCCGAGTAATAGCCCTGTCGCATCAAAAATCCGCCGACCCAGCCGGAGAGATACCAGTTGATGTACTCGTAGGCTGCATCAAGCTCGAGCCCCGACAGGTTGCGCGACAAACCGATGCCGCCACCCCAGGAGCGATAGCCTTCTTTCAGCGGTTGGTAGACACAAGGGATGCCCTTCGACCGCACGGCTGTAATTGCCGGCGACCACATCGACTGGATGACAACCTCGCCCGAGGCCATGAGGTTGACGCTCTCGTCGAACGATTTCCAGAAAGCACGGAATTGGCCCGCCTTCTTCGCCTCGGTGAAGATCGCCATCGTTTTATCGATCTCCTCCTTGGTCATGTTGCCTTTGTCGCCGTATTGCACCTCGCCCATGGCTTCGCAGACCATGGCCGCATCCATGATCCCGATTGATGAGATATCGAGGATCGACGCTTTGCCTTTGAACTCTGGATTGAGGAGTTCGGTCCAGCTTGAGATTGGGCGCTTGATAAGGTCGGGGCGAATACCGAGTGTGTCTGCGTTATAAATGGTTGGAATAAGCGTCATCCAACCGGTCTGCGACGATGCAAACGTTTTGCCGTCAGGCCCGTCGACGAAGCCAACGCTATGTGGCGCCGTTCCCTGTGCGATTGTTGATTCCGGCGTCAGCTTACCCGACTTAAAAATGCCGACGATCCGGTCGTATTCCTTGATCTTTGAGGTATCCATCGGCTGCAAGTTGCCCGCGCCCCAGACCTTTTTGCAGATCCAGTATTCGATATCGGCAATGTCGAAGCTCTTCGGCTGCGTGACGGCGCGCTGGGTGACGCTGTCTGAATCGAGGGCGGTCATCTCAAGGGTGAAACCGAGATCCTCTTTGACCTTTTTGGCGACCTCGTTGAGGTTCGAAACGCCGGTGCCAAACTGGCGCAACGTGACGTTCTTGATGTTCTGTGCCCAAACAGTCGGGAAGCCCGTAACCGCGCCACTTCCGGCTGCGAGAGCTGCTGTTGCTGTTGTTCCCTTAAGCAGCGAACGACGGCTCAGCCCGTTTCCAGATTTTTTCGAAACCATCTTTATCGTCTCCTTGTTTTGCGCGAACTTCAGAAGCTCTCACGTGGAAAGTCGGTGGACGTCGCTGTCGCTCCATCGGAGATCAACGGCCTGTCCCAGTTCAAACGGTTGGCGGGCAAAGTCGGCATCGGAGACGCTGACGGTGAAGTCGGTGAGGTCGTCGTTCCGGATGGCGAGGCTGACGGATGTTCCAAGATACGAAACATCGCTGATGACACCGGAGTGCTGAGCGTCAGAGCTTGGGCTGACGTCGCGGGATCGGGCAGAGCTTTGATCGGCTGGCCGAACCTCAATTCGGTCGGACCGGATCGCGATGACGTGTTCACCGGTTTTGAGCACGTTATGGCCCCCGATGAAGCGTGCGACGAACTCGGTCTCCGGATGATTGAAAATATCTCGTGGCGTGGCGGCCTGCTCGATGACGCCGGCATTCATGACGATGATCTCATCTGCCAAGGCCATGGCTTCATCTTGCGAGTGGGTCACATGAATAAATGAGATGCCAAGGTCACGTTGGAGACGTTTGAGCTCGACGCGCATGCGAAGTCGGAGAAACGGATCGAGGGCCGACAGCGGCTCGTCCAACAACAAGACGTCTGGTTTCGTGACGAGCGCACGGGCGAGTGCCACGCGTTGCTGCTGGCCACCGGACAGCTGGTTTGGCAAACGCTCGGCATACTCCGCCATGTCCACCAGCTCGAGCATCTCAAGCGCGTTGGCGCGACGCGTCTGGCGATCAACGCCTTTCATTTTTTGGCTGAAGGCGACGTTGTCGACCACTGAGAGATGGGGGAACAGGGCGTAGCTCTGAAACATCATCGCCGTGCCACGCGCAGCGGGAGCCAAGTCCGTTATGTTTGCTGAGCCGAGGACGATGTCACCGGAGGACACGACTTCGTGGCCTGCGATCATCCGCAATGTCGACGACTTTCCGCATCCCGATGGTCCGAGCAGGCAGGCATAGGTCGCCGATGCAAAGCGATGAGTGATCGCATCGACAGCAATTGTGTCGCCGTAAGCTTTCGTGACCGACACGAGTTCCAAAGCTGACGCTGCGGCCATAAATCCCAACCACTGTTGCGGGGAGCCTAACGTGTACTATCGGTCAAATCTGCGGTCCATGCAGATGCATACAAGTTGACCAGAGATTGTGTGCAATTGAACGATATTTGAGCAACAAGGCCCGCAGATTT
>JBCBWG010000015.1:0-27031 GCA_039817205.1 Pseudomonadota bacterium | reverse complement strand
CAAGCGCGCCACCATCCTTGACGACCCGGATGCCTGGTTTGGCTTCGAGCAGGAATACTTCTTTTACAAGGACGGCCATCCGCTCGGCTTCCCAGCCGCCGGTTACCCAGAGCCCCAGGGCAAGTACTATACCGGCGTTGGCTTCAGCTCGGTCGGCGATGTTGCTCGCAAGATGGTGGAAGAGCATCTGGATCTCTGCCTCGAGGCCGGGATCAACCACGAGGGCATCAACGCCGAAGTGGCAAAGGGCCAGTGGGAATTCCAGATCTTCGGCAAAGGCTCGAAAAAAGCGGCCGACGAAATGTGGATGGCGCGCTACCTGCTTCAGCGCCTGACCGAGAAGTACGGCGTCGATATCGAATATCACTGCAAGCCGCTCGGTGACACCGACTGGAACGGTTCCGGCATGCACGCCAACTTCTCAACCGGTTATATGCGAGAAGTCGGCGGCCAGGCTTACTTCGAAGCTCTGATGGCCGAGTTCGAGAAGAACCTGCATGACCACATCGCCGTCTATGGTCCGGATAACCACATGCGCCTGACCGGCCTTCACGAGACGGCGCCGTGGGACAAGTTCAGCTACGGCGTCGCCGACCGCGGAGCCTCGATCCGCGTTCCGCACAGCTTCGTCAACAACGGCTACAAGGGCTACCTGGAAGACCGCCGCCCGAACTCGCAGGGCGACCCCTACCAGATTGCTTCACAAATCCTGAAGACGGTTTCCGCGGTGCCGACGAGCGGCGCGGCAGCGGTCGCTTAGCACCCTACCGACAAAGAGCTGAGGCAATCCAGACACCGCGCCGGGCGATCGACAGACGAACGCCCGGCTCCTTTTGGGTGCGGCGCCATCCCCCTCCCCAGCCGCATTCGGGGAGCCGCATTCGGTTGGGATGTCGTTTGGCGGCGACGTCTCACCTCTCGTGCACCGGCTCTGTGCCACGGACTCATTTCGGCCAGTTCAGTGGTCGTGCCGTAGCAACCACCTGTGCTGCCGGCTCCAACTCCGGTAGCTTGGCTCACTTTGGCAAACTTAGCTCAGTGGGGCCTTCCCCAAGTCACCGTTCTTTAAGTCACCGTTCTTTAGAGGGATAGGTTGGTCGCCAATCAGAGGACCAACCGCGCAAGATCTGACGGCCTAATCTTCATCGCGGCAGGCCCCTTGATTGCGCGCCAACTATGACGCGCGCAAACCGCCCGCTAGTCCCGCCACTTGTTCCGCACTTCAAACCCGCTCTTTTCTGCGTCGCGTGCGTTGCGCACCCAGACCTCGCGCGACGGGTGTAATCCAGCCCCGCGTGTGGCCGGGACAGCCATGTGGCGGGCGCGTTGCAGCAAGCGCGTATCGGCGATGCCGACGTTCGGGTGCTCGCCACCGCTTGCCGCGACCTCCGCATCCCATTTGGCTTGTCGCGCTTCCCGGATAGCCAGGTCATCGAGCGCGGTGCACGAGAGCGTGTTGGTGTTGAGATCAGCCACGATCTCGTCGCCATCTTCGATCAGTGCGATCGGGCCGCCAAGCGCAGCTTCGGGGCCCACGTGTCCGATGACAAGGCCGACCGAGCCGCCAGAAAACCGTGCATCCGTCATGAGCGCAATCGTGATGCCGCGTTCACGGCAGAGCGTCGTGATGCGTGACGTCGGATCGAGCATCTCCGGCATGCCGGGGGCGCCCGCCGGGCCTTCGTATCGGACGATGACCATGTCGAGATCGCCGAAACTTTCAGGCGCTTTATCAAGGGCATCGAGCAAGCCCGCCTCGCCTTCAAACACGCGCGCTCGCCCGCGGAAGACATTGTCTTCCAGACCGGTTTCGACGCCCGCGAGTTTCAAGATCGCCGAGAAGTCCGGCGAGAGATTGCCGCCGAGAACCCGAAGCCCCCCCGTCGGCTTATAAGGCTCTTTCACCGGGTAGATCACCGTGCCGTCGGCTGGCTTGGCGCCGAGCCGATCGACCTGTGCCGCAAGCGTCTCGCCGGTACAGGTCAACACGTCGCCATTCAATAGACCGGCGTCAAGCAACTCGCGCACAATCATTTGCACGCCACCAACGCGATCGATGTCCACCATGGAATATTGGCCGTAGGGCCGCGCGTCGGTGATGACCGGCACAACGTGTTGCGAGAGATGGTTGAACTCGTCCGGCGTCATCACGTCAGCCCAGAAGTTCGCGTATCCGGCAGCCCGTGCGATCTCAGGGGTGTGAAGGACGACGTTCGTAGAACCGCCAATCGCCATCGACACGATGACCGCGTTTCGAATGCTGTCGCGCACGACGATGTCGCGCGGCCTCAAGCCCGAGGCCATGAGATTGCTGAGGTGGTCGATCAGCTCGCCTGGAAATTGCTCAAGCCGACGCGGATCGTCTGAGGCTGGCGCCACCATATGCAAAGGCTGCATGCCAACGACGCCAATGAACGTTTGCATCGTGTTGTAGGTGAACATGCCGCCGCAAGAGCCAATACCGGGGCAGGCGTGATGCGCGATCCGATCGCGGTGTGCGGGGTCCGGATGACCTGCGACCTGGTAGGCGGACACGATATCGAGGGCATCGCCGGTTTCCGGATCGCGCCCGGGATGGATCGGGCCGTCGGACATGATGATGCCAGGCTCGTTGTGCTCGAGCAGGGCAGAGAGCGTGCCGACCGGAGGCTTGTCGCATGCGACAACGGCGATGGTGCCCGCAAGCCCGGTCGCCGAGAGGTGCTCACAAAGCGCGTCGTGCGTCACCTCGCGACCGATCAGCGAATAGCGCATCTCACGCGTTCCATTGCGGATGCCGTCCGACGTTGCGATCGTAAATTCCGGAGCGACCAGCCGCATTTTTAGTTGACCGTTATCCGACCCAATCCGCCCCTTCAGTGTCTCATGGATCGCGTTCACTTTTGCATGCACGCCGAGATAGCACTGGCTGTCCCCCTTGGTGCCAACCACGCCAACGGACGGCTCGTGGATCAGCGTCGGGTCCGTTCCGAGTTCCTTGGCCATGCCGTAGGTCTGCGTCGAGCGACCGGGATGGCGGTCGATCAGGACGATGGAACTTGTTTTGTCAGCAGGCATAGTGGCGGGCTCCCAACGGCGGTCACGATAACGGATGCGAGTTATGGTCCGTCCCCCAGCGACGGACAAGTCATTCTACGTGAGAGGCAACCGCGATCGAGCTGATGACACCGCCACCCTGTCTGTCTACCAACGGTCGGTGCGCCGAGGTGATCGATGCCGACGCAGACAATCTTGGCAACAGCGTTCGGTCGCGTCATAGACCCGTTTGGCGTGGTCTCGATGACCTACATCTCAGCGAGGAACCAAAGTGTGCGCGATCTAAATTGTTTATGGTCGTTATAAGTCGTCACGAGCCCCAAAAATTGCAAAGAACTGCCCGATGTACACGCCAAAACACTTTGAGATGAACGACCTGCCCGAGGCGCATGCCGCGATGCGAGCCGCGCGCACGGCGACGCTCGTAACCGCGACGACCGAAGGGTTGATCGGAACACCCGTTCCGATGCTGCTCGACGAGGCCGAAGGCAATTTCGGCACGCTCTACGCCCATGTGGCGCGGGCCAACGCGCAGTGGGAACTGCCGCCCACCGGCGATGCAATGGCGATCTTCAATGGACCCGAGGCTTATATTACGCCGTCCTGGTACGCGACGAAGCAGGAAACACACCGCGTCGTTCCCACCTGGAATTACATCGCGGTACATGCATACGGGCCGGTGGAATTTTTCGACGATCGAGATCGGTTGCACAGTGTTGTCGATCGCCTAACCAGATACCACGAGGCGTCCCGAACCGCCCCCTGGAATGTGTCCGATGCGCCAGAACGTTTCGTTGAAGCCCAGTTGCGCGGTATCGTCGGCGTGCGCATACCCATCAGCCGAATTGATGCAAAATCGAAGATGAGCCAGAACCGCCCGGCGGTCGATCGCGAGGGCGTCGTCTCAGGATTAGCCTCCAGCGACGCCCCACAGGATCACGCGGTCAGTGAACTCATTCCGCGCGACAACAGCTAGCGATCAAAGGTCACGTAGTTCTCGCGCAAGTTCGCGAGCCCCGCGTCGACGATTTCGCCGAGTACGTCTAGGTCAATGGCATCGAGCCGGGTCACGTAAAGGCATCCCTTGCCCGCCTTATGCTTGCCAAGTCGGGAAAGCGCATCGGGCATCTTCTCGAATTGGTACCCTGGCATGATGTGGATGCTCATATTGGCTTTGCGCGGTGCAAAGCCGACCATGAACCATTCGCCTTCACGACCGCTTTCATATTTGTAGCAGTAACGCCCGAAGCCAACCGTCGATGCGCCCCACATAACGGCGGGGAGGCCGGTGGTTTTTTCGAACCAAGGCAGTAGGATTTCAGCGTCCGTGCGCCGCCGCTCAGGCTCAACCGTCGCAATATAGTCCAACGGCGATTGTTCCGACGCTTTTGTTTTATTCGCCATTCTCGCCTCACTCTTGAAGCTGGTATCCCACGGAAACACCTAGGCCGCGCGATACCCAAACCATCCGCCAACCAAAGCACCGACAAGCGCTGCGAAAGGCGCAACCGCAAGCGGGACAACGAGGCTTAAGGCCGGGGCGGTCTCCGGGTAGATCAGCGAGAAACCGTAGGCTCCGAAGAAGACAACAGCGTACGTTATGATGGCGCCAACAGCCGCGCCGAAAATTGTCTTCGTGACTTTCATGCCGCCCTCTCAACCTGTTGCCGGCACACGCTATGAGCGCTTCCACACCACAACAAATATTACGCGCGGACGGCCTCGAGTTTGTCCCAGAGGAAGGTGATGCCGTGCCCAGGGCGATCTGGCGCGATGGCGTGTCCCGTGCCGTCCAGGATCATCGGGTCGGCAATGTAGCTGTCCAGGCCGAAGCCGTGGGCTTCGAGGAAGGAGCGATTGGGACAGGCGGCAAGCAAATGCACGGTGATGTCGTGCGCACCATGTGACGTCACAGGCAGATTGTAGGCCTCGGCGAGCGCTGCGACCTTCATGAAAACGGTGACGCCACCGCAGTTCGTCACGTCAGGCTCGGGGAACGTCACACCACCTGCCGCGATCATCTGTTTGAACTCCCATAGCGTCCGGAAGTTTTCGCCCGTCGCAATGGGCACGCCGCCATCGCGAACGACACGGACATGACCCTCCACGTCATCGGGAATGATCGGCTCTTCAAGCCAGACGAGATTAAGCTCTTGCAAAGACCGCGCGCGGCGGATCGCTTCGTCAGCCGTCCACTTCATGTTGGCATCGGTCATCAGAGGAAAGTCATCTCCGAGATGACGTCGCATCGCACGGCCGCGCGCGAGATCCTCACTCATTGCGTCGCGCCCAGATTTATACTTGATCGCCCGGAAACCCTTTTCGAGATTGCCATCGGTCTGCTTCAAAAGCGCGTCGGGCGTCAGCTCAAGATCAATGCCGCCGGCGTAACAGGGCACAGCCGGATCATAGCCGCCCAGCAGTTTCCAGAGCGGAAGGTTTGCGCGCTTCGCCTTCAGATCCCAAAGCGCGATGTCGAGCGCGGACAACGCAAGCACCGTTGGTCCGCCACGCCCACCGTAGTGCTGGCCCCACCAAACCGTCTCCCAAATCTTTTCAATCGCATCGGCGTCGAGACCAACGATCAGCTCCGGAATTTCTCGTCGACTAATATCGGCGATCGCGCCGCCGTTGTGGCCCGTGGTGTACGTATAGCCAATGCCCTCCTGGCCATCCGCGTCCGTCACGCGGATCGTGACGACCTCGAATGCGGTCATCACACCGTGGGTTGAATCAGTCAGCGGGACGTCGAGCGGAATGCGGAAGTGATCCGCCTGAACAGTGCGAATGGTTGGCATTGCAGCGGTCCTTTTGGGGAGCATATTGGGTTCGTCGTTGGGTCGGGGCGGTCTCGGACTAAACGTCGTCCGGCCGCTTCGCCGCGCGCAAGTGGGCATCGAGCGCCGCTAATCGATCATCGCGCCAAACGCTCTTTCGCTGAACCGCTTCAGGCGTTGGTGTCGCGCCCCAACTGGCGGCGACCGCTTCCGTCGTTGTCTTGGAAAACAGCGCCTCAGTCACCGGCTCTTTGGCAAGCCCATAAAGCGTTTCGCCAAACCGCTCGCAGTAGTCCGCGATCCCTGCGGGCGCATTTAACTCGATCGTCTCGATGGGACCCATAAACGCCCAGCGCCGACCAAGGCCATCCTTTATCGTCTTGTCGAGATCAGCTGCCGTGACATATCCCTCGCTGATCAGGCGAAAGGCCTCGGCCAAAAGAACCGCCTGCATCCGATTGAGAATAAAGCCGTCGACTTCTTTCTTCACTTCAATCGGCACCTGACCGACGCCATCATAGATGGCTCGGGCTCGCGCGATCACGTCAAGGTCGGTCCACGGCGCGCCGCATAGTTCTACAATGGGCACGACGTGTGGCGGGTTCACGGGGTGCGCGATCAGGCAGCGGGCACGACCTTCGAGATGTTCGGTAAAGCGCGAAGCAACAATCGCTGACGACGACGATGCGAGGATCGTGTCCGGTCGCGCGGCACGGTCAAGGTCCGTGTAAATTTCAACTTTCGCGTCCAGCCGCTCTGGTCCGTTTTCCTGGACGATATCCGCATCGGCCACGGCATCGGCAAGTGATGTCGCAACGCGAATGTGGCCAGCGGCTGTTGCGGGATCATCGACAAGACCATGTGACGTCAGGTCTTGGAGCGATTGGCGAATGAGTGCCGGAGCGCCGGTCAGCGCTTGTTGGTTGGCGTCCCAAAGCGCCACGTCGTACCCGGCGCGCGCAAAGACGTTGGCCCAGGCCCGGCCGATCAAACCCACTCCGACGATTGCGGCTTTCGACATCTGTTTCTCTCCCCACGCGTGATCTTGTGTTTTGGGGAGAGTAGCCGCGCAAGGTGCGTTCTGGCTATGGTCGAGGGGATTGACGTTGCTTGCCGGCCGCGAAGACTATCTGTGCAACGGCGCTCGCGAGAAAAAACATCCCAAAGCCGGCTGCGATCGATCGAACCAGTTCATCGAACCATTTCCGGACCTTGGCCGTCCTCACTCTTCATCGGGTTTGGCGGCGTTTCGCTTTGATATCGCCAAACTCCGCCTACCCGACGAGGTCCCCGTCTTCGCCCGTTGCGGTTTCGCATTCCCCCAGGGCTTGGCGCACTCGCCGGTTGCGGCCATACGGCCGAGAGGATCGAAATGCCGATGCCCGACCGACTGCGATTTCGGCTCGATCGTCCGTAGCGACCGCGCGGGGTTTGCGATACGGCTTTGATCGCGCCCGCGCCGCCCGAAGGAGGGCTCTGTGCCGAACCTGTGCCCGGTGGGTGTCATGACGCCAAGCTGTCCAGTTGATGACCGATCTCGGAACGCGGCGACCACTTCATGCGTCTGAACCAATGCCAAGGCTGCAATCGCGTCGATGCGTTCCTGGATCGAGGGGTGGCTCCCGAACCAATGCCCATCGTTGTTGGAGAACAGCATTGCGCGCGTCGCGACGCCGTTGACGTGGATGTCGTCGTGATCGGCAATCTTGGACAGAGCGGCGATCAAAGCGGCGGGGTTTTTCGTGATCTCGATCGCGCCAGCGTCGGCGATGAATTCCCGGGACGTTGCGACGCTTGATTTGAACATGAGAGCCATAAGCCCACCCGCACCGAGGATGACCCAGAGCAATGGGCTGCCGAAAAGAGCGGGACCGTAGAACGCCAACCCGATCACAAAGGCGATCAGAACGATCCGGTTGTCGGCGACCAAACGGCACAACATCCGAATTGGCACCATGGTGAGATCGAAGCATGCTTTTGCGAGCGCCATAAAGCGGGCATCGCCATTGCGGATGTGCGTCAACTCATGAGCGATCACCGCCTCAAGCTCATTCCGCGTTAGATTTTCGACAAGGCCCGTCGTCAGACCGAGCCGCGCCGTTCTCGGTGTCAATCCAGACGCGTAGGCATTCAGCTGGTCGCTCTCAATCAGCTCGATGGCCGGGCACGGCATCCCGACCGTCATGCAGAGATTTTCGACGACGTTATAAAGTTCCGGAAACTCACGCCGATCAATCGGCCGGGCGGACGTCGAGAGGCGAACATAAACAGTGTCAAACCACGTGGCGATCGCAACCCAGCCAAACGCCGCGACCATCATCCAAGTCAGGCGCTGCACAAAACTTGGCTGCTGTAGAAGGTGGACGATCGCCTCGGGGATCGTTGTCGGGAGACCGCGATCGAACTCCGCGAGCGCGTCCCTTTTGTATTCAGCAGCGGTTTTCGTTCTTGGGCACGTGCCAAGCAGGGATGTCGGGCTACACCGCTTTAGATAGTTATCAACCTGCTCTTCCTTGATCTGCCGAGCTGGCTTGCCGTGTCTTTGCTCAAGCACGCGCCGTTCTTCGAGGAGCCGGTCGCTGAGCGACAAAGCCCCACCGATTCCGAGACTAAGCTGCGCGAGAAAGAAGACGACGAAAAAACCCAAAATGATAAACGCCGAGCGGCGATTGTTGCGTTTGATTTGGCTATAAAGCCCTGGGCTCACGCGCGCGCTCATCTGGCTGGTCCGGACCGCAAAACAGGTTTCCTCTTCGGTCGACAGATTAGGCGCGTGCGGTTAACCCAGCCCGCATGCCGACGTCGGAATTCGAGAGATTATGCGAACACTGCATTTAGACTTTGCAAGCGCTGACCACTGACGAGAGGGACGGACATGGACACAGGCCTCAAAGATGCGCGCGTTCTGATCACGGCGGGTGCCAACGGCATTGGCCTGATGACCGCCCGGATGTTTGCTGCAGAAGGCGCGCGGGTCCACGTTTGCGACATCGACACGGATGCATTGCACACGATGAAATCGGAGCACCCCGATATCACGCAGAGCGTTTGTGACGTGTCTGATCGAAGCGCCTGTACGGCACTCATCGACGATGCGGTGGTCGCGCTCGGGGGCATCGATGTTCTCGTCAACAATGCCGGGATCGCCGGACCAACCGGCCGCGTCGATGAGATTGCGCCCGAAGACTGGGATCAGTGCCTCGCCATCTGCATCACGGGCATGTTCAACGTGACGCGGCTCGCAGTCCCGCACCTGAAAGAAGCCGCCACACGCGATCAGGCGAACGTCTCGATGGTCAACCTGTCGTCGGCCGCGGGCAAGTTCGGTTTTCCACTGCGATCGCCATATGCCGCGGCGAAATGGGGTGTCGTCGGGTTTACGAAGACGCTTGCCATTGAACTTGGCGAAGCAGGCATCCGGGTCAACGCAGTCCTGCCCGGCCCGGTCGACGGGGACCGCATTCGCCGCGTGATCGATGCCAAGGCGCGGGCCGCGAACATCTCATTCGAGGACATGCAGGCGCGGATGGTGTCTGAACTTTCTTTGAAGCGGCTCATTCCGCCAGAGGAAATCGCCGGGATGATCGTCTACCTTGCGTCACGCACGGCGACGACGGTGTCTGGGCAGGCCGTGTCCGTCGATGGCGATACCCAAAGCCTTGCGTGAGCCCACCTTTCGCCGACGTTGATCACATAGACAAAAGCGAATACGCGTGGCGCATGCTCAAATATTTCTCCCCAGGCGATTGGCTCTGTGACGCGGTCGGCCTCGCAGCCGAAGATGAAAACCGCCAAATTCTGCGGATGTTCATTAACACGCTCGTTCTCGGTGCTATCGGTGTCGCAGTTGGCCTGTGGATCGCTGGCTAAGGGTCGCTGTGATCTGTGGCAACGCGATCACCATCATAGACGATGACTGATGGAGCGCAGGATTGCAGGGTCCACGGTCAAGGGTCCACATCCAGGTCACACTTGCATCCGATTTCCAAACCGTCCCCGCGCCACCAGAGGGAGAGACTGGTGAAAATCTTCCCGTTCGGTTCGAAAAAGCCGAAATCGCAGTCGGTCGCAGGTTTTGCTGCTGCTCGGCCGAATATCGAGCCCGCGCTTGGCTCCCCGCGCGATTTCAGCGACGGGCCACCACCTCTCCAGGGCAGGCAGCCATCACCGGTTCAGCCGCCGCCGCTCGTCCCACCGCCGCCGCCACTGCCAGGACAGGATATCGTCGAACGCACAGATCACCTGCCGCAGGCTAGCGACCGGTATCATGATCCTGACGAAGACGACGAGGATCTGGTCGCACCGGCGAATGGGTGGCTGACTGTCGATGGCGTCAAAAAAACCTACGGTCGGCGGATGGTCGTGAAGGGCGTTTCGCTGGCCCTTCAACGCGGCGAGTCGGTCGGCCTTCTCGGGCCGAACGGCGCGGGCAAGACGACGGTTTTCTACATGATCACAGGCCTTGTCCCGGCTGACGACGGCCAAATCCATATTGACGGGCAGGACATCACGAAGCTGCCAATGTACCGGCGGGCCAGGCTCGGCATCGGATATCTGCCTCAGGAGTCGTCGATATTTCGCGGACTCACGGTCGAGCAAAACATCATGGCCGTTCTCGAGATCGTTGAGAACAACCGCAAGAAGCGGCGCCAGAAGCTCGAGGAGCTTCTCGAAGAGTTCAACATCGAGCGCCTGCGCAAATCCCCATCGATTGCGCTCTCTGGCGGTGAGCGGCGGCGCTGTGAAATCGCCCGTGCACTCGCGAGCGATCCCTCGTTTATTCTCCTCGACGAGCCGTTCGCCGGTATCGATCCGATTGCCGTGGGCGACATTCAGGTGCTGGTCCGCCATCTGACGGATCGCGGCATCGGCGTCCTCATCACAGATCACAACGTGCGCGAGACGTTAAGCTTAATCGACCGGGCCTACATTATTTACGAGGGTCAGGTTTTGACACAGGGCACGCCGGAAGAGATCGTCAATAATGCCGATGTGCGACGGGTCTACCTGGGCGATATGTTCGGTTAAGCTCCCTCACGTACGGTGCGGCGAGTTCGTCGTATCGAAGTTTGGGGTTCCGGAGCATGTCCTTCTCGGCAAAGCTCGAAATGCGTCAGGGCCAACAGTTGGTCATGACACCGCAGTTGCAGCAGGCCATTCGGCTTCTGCAATTGTCCAACATTGAGTTGACCGCCTTTGTCGAAGCCGAGCTTGAGCGCAATCCGCTGCTTGAGCGCGACGAGCGTGATGACGCGCCAGATGAGCGGGCGCCCAACAGCGACGAGGCGACAAACGCCGCCGATGCCGAAAACTGGCTTGATCTGTCGAAAGGCACCGGTGACGCGACGCAAGCGCTCGATACCGAAGTCGATAACGTCTACCCGGATGCATCGCCGACCGACATCTCAAACGATATGAACGCCGGCCCGACGCTGACGAGCACGGCAACCCCATCCTCGGGCGGGTCCTTCAACGACAGCGATCCAAACCTCGAAGCCTATGTCAGCTGCGAAACGTCACTCAAAGATCACCTGACCAGCCAAGTGCAAATGCTGCTCTCCGTGCCGGCAGATCGCATGATCGGCCAGTATCTCGTCGATTTCGTTGACGATGCCGGATACCTGCGGGCCGACAGCACTGATCTGGCGCTGAAGCTCGGTACCGACGAGGCCCACATCGAGCGCGTGATCAAAGCGGTGCAAACTTGCGATCCGGCCGGTGTCTTCGCCCGCGACCTCGTCGAATGCCTGTCGCTCCAATTGGCTGAGCAAAACCGCCTCGATCCGCTCATGCAGGATTTCCTCCAGCATCTCGACCACCTTGCCAACCACGATCTGGCCGCCTTGAAGCGGAAGCTTGCCGTCGATGCGGAAGATCTGAGCGACATGATCACCGAAGTGCGCGCGCTCGATCCAAAGCCCGGTCTTCGGTTTGGTTCCGCGCCTATGCAGGCGATCGTCCCGGATGTGCTGGTGCGTTCTGCGAAGGACGGAAGCTGGCTGGTTGAGCTGAACAACGATACGTTGCCGCGGGTTCTCATCGACCGGATTTACTACGCGAAGGTGTCAACCTCGGCCCGCAACGAGGGCGACAAGGACTATTTGATTGACTGCCTACAGACCGCAAATTGGCTGGTGAAAAGCCTCGATCAACGCGCACGGACTATTCTGCGGGTGGCCGAAGAGATTATCCGGCAGCAAGACGGCTTTCTGACCCACGGCGTTCAGCATTTGCGCCCGCTCAACCTTCGGACCGTGGCCGACGCAATCTCCATGCACGAGTCGACGATCAGCCGCGTGACCTCGAATAAGTATATGGCGACGCCACGCGGGATCTTCGAGCTGAAGTACTTCTTCACGTCGGCGATTGCGTCGGCCGATGACGGCGACGCTTATTCATCGGAAGCTGTCCGACACCGCATCAAATCATTGATCGACGATGAGACGGCAAAAACGGTCCTTTCCGACGACAAAATCGTCGAAAAGCTCAAGTCTGACGGCATCGATATCGCGCGACGCACCGTCGCCAAGTATCGGGAAGCTATGCATATTCCGTCCTCGATCCAGCGGCGACGGCAAAAGAAGCTGGCCGAACAGATGGAACGCAACTGACCGGCGCGTCCTTCGGGCGTCCTTCGGGCGTCCTGGGCGCATACGAGGCCGATCCCACGTGCCAAAATGACCGGCCGAAGCACCAGTTCGCCGCGCCGAAGCAGACGCGCGCGGCGGTCTTCGGCATGCTCAACACGCAACTGAGCCATGCCGTGTCAATACAGCCGTAATTTTTGGTTATTCGTTGGTCGGTTTGACACTCGATTCATCGGTCGCATACCCTTGATGATGACGCGAGGACACAGCCAAACCTGTGCGATCAAATTGCCTAAGTATTTGTTTATATTGAACCAAAGCCAGCCGCGATTGGGCCAACAAGGACCTTGCTTATGACGATCCAAATCACCGGGAAGCACATGGAAACCGGCGAAGCGTTTCAGACTTTCGTGGTGGATAAGACCCGGGGATTATTGGAAAAATACATTGGCCCGGAAATTTCGGGCCAAGTCGTCGTGGAAAAGCAACGTGTTGGTTACAAGACGAACTGCGCGATCCGCTTAAAAACCGGGCTTTTGCTTGAGGCCCAGGGCCGCGGCGAAGATCCTTACGCGAGCGCCGAAGATGCGCTGACCCACCTTGAGAAACGGGTCCGTCGATACAAGCGCCGCTTGAAGGATCATCACACCAAGGCTGGTCAGGAACGCAAGGAAATTCAATCGTTTATCAATGAGTTCACGGTCCGCGCAGACGATGATGCGGATACGGACAACCCGCCAGAGGGCGATGCCGGACCGATGATCGTCGCTGAAACCGCAAGGGCCCTTAATGAGCTGTCCGTTTCCGAAGCGGTGATGCAGTTGGACTTGACCGAGGAACCCGTTTTGCTATTCCGCAATGCAGCAACCGGGGCAACGAACGTTGTCTACCGGCGCAGGGATGGCCACATCGGCTGGATCGATCCAGAGCCAAAGACCAGACCTGAAACTGGCACTGCGCCTGCTTCATAAGATTGGCAGAGCCATATCCGTTCCGGGCCCAGCCGGGCTTCGAACGGTGTCACACGCGTTAAACCAAAGCGCCGTTGCTCGGCGCGGAGATCATACGATGGACCTCAACGGACTTATTCGCCCGGACAGCATCATCGCTGACCTCGCGGCGACAAGTAAGAAACAGGCCCTTCAGGAGTTGTCTGATGTCGCGGCCGAATTGACGGGCAAACGGCCGCGCGAAATTTTTGATACGCTGCTCCAGCGCGAGCGTCTTGGCTCGACGGGGCTTGGACGCGGAATTGCGATCCCGCACATCAAGCTCACAGACCTCGACCGCATATATTGCGTGTTCGCGCGCCTTAAAAATCCCATTGATTTCGAGGCGATCGACAACGAGCCGGTGGATCTCGTCTTTCTGCTTCTCGCGCCGGAGCACGCGAGCGGGGATCACCTGAAAGCCCTGTCTCGGATATCGCGACTGATGCGGGTCCCATCCGTACTTGATGAGCTCCGCGCTGCGACGTCGGAGGCCGCGCTGAAGCAAATCCTGAGCGCGAGCGCATCCACGTCCCACGCAGCCTAGTCGGCCGATCTTCCATCTTGGCGTCTTCGCGGCTTGGCGCGTTCGCGACTTGGCGGGCGATTGCTGGGGACGGCTCTCAGAGACCAGTCAACGCGCCAGCCTACCCAATTGCGTAAAGTGCCACGAGCCCGACGCAGCCGACGATAATCCGCCACCAAGCGAAGAGGCCGAAGCCGTAGCGGCTCACGTAGTCGAGCAAATAGCGTACGACGACGACAGCGGCGAAAAAGGCCGTCACAAAGCCGATCGAGATCGCGACAACGTCGTCGGTCGTGAGGCCTGACCAATTTTTGTAGAGATCATAGGTAAAGGCACCGGCCATCGTCGGCATTGCGAGGAAGAACGAAAACTCAGCCGCCGATCGCTTGTCAGTGCCCATGAGCAGAGAGCCGACGATGGTTGCACCGGAGCGCGACACACCCGGCACCATAGCGAGGCACTGAACCATGCCGATTTTCAACGCGAGAGACGGCGGAAACTCGGTCACATCGGTATAGCGGGGCGTCAGTGTCATACGGTCGACGGCGAGCAGGATAAATCCGCCGATCAACAGCGTGATGCAGATCAGCTGCGGGCTTTCGAAGAGCACGGTCTTGATGAAGTCGTGCGCGAGAACGCCAATGATCGCTGCTGGCATAAACGCGAGCAGAATGCCGAACACAAAGCGCCGCGTTTCGGCGCTCGTTGGCAGCGACATCGCCATCTGCCAGAGGCGACCTGCGTAAACCGACAGGATTGCCAGGATCGCACCGAGCTGGATCAAAATCTCGAATGTTTTACCCGGCGAGTTGAAGCCCAGAAAGTGACCGGCCAACAGCAAATGCCCCGTCGAGGACACCGGGATGAACTCGGTGAGACCTTCCAAAAGGCCAAGCAACACGACTTGCCACGTTTCCATAGGCGTCCGTTCTCCTTCTTTTCAACGCATGCCCTGGCGCAAACACCCAGTCTCTTCTACCGGATTCGGTGACGGGCCGCGTGTTTCCAGCGATCTGGCGCGCCCTCGCAACGACACCCGGTCTGGCGGGTCAGAGCCGTTCGCCGTTGCTGGTCGCGCAGCGCACCTGATAGAACCGACCGACCGAACGCCCGACGCAACTTTGGAGCCAACAGCCCTTGCGGTTGACCCACTTCAAGCTCTGTCCCTTTTCGCGCGCCGCACGCATTTTGATTGGCGAGTTGCATCTCGAAGCGCACCTGGACCCGGTACTGCCTTGGGCGTTGACGCCAGCGTTTCTCAACAAGACACCATCCGCGCGGTTGCCGGTTTTGGAGCTGGACGACGAAACGCATTTGAGCGGCTTTTATGCGCTTTCGGAATTCATGGCCGACGCACAGATCCATGAAATGGATATCGCCGACCTGCTGACAGGCGCCCCACATTCCGATGAGCTGCCAGCCAAACCCCTGGCCGTCATGCCAGGCGATATCGAAGATCGTGCGGAAATTCGTCGGTTGATCGAGTGGTTCCATCAGAAGTGCGATCGGGAAGTGACGCAGGAATTTCTCTACGAAAAGGTCCGCCTTGTGCTGGATCGCCGTGTGGCCGCACCTCCAAACGCTGGCATTCTGCGGTCCGCCCGAAGCAATCTACGCTATCATCTGGACTACATCGGCTTCTTGAGTGATCAGCGCCGCTGGCTGGGTGGGGACGACTTCAGCTTGGCCGATATCGTCGCGGCGGCACACGTGTCGATCGCCGATTACCTTGGCGAAATCATTTGGGAGGATGTGCCGCACGCGCTCGGCTGGTACCAGCGCGTGAAGTCGCGAAAGAGTTTTCGCCCCCTCCTTGGAGACCGGCTGGTCGGAGTTGCGCCCGCCGCGCACTACGCCGAGTTGGATTTTTAGTTCGCCATGCCACCGATCGAGAACCCATCGCGCAAACCTTCTGCAACCGTCAAACTACAGACGCGCATCGCGGATCGCGGCGAAGGCCTGGGCTTCGAAACGGTACGTTTTGTTGCGCTTGAAGACGAGAGCACGGACGCAGCGTTTGCCGCGGCAAAAACCCAACTTCGCAATTGGCTCGCCGACGGCCGCCATGGCGAGATGACCTGGATGGCCGACACATTTGAGCGTCGCACTCATCCCAAGAGCCTCTGGCCGGACGCACAATCGGCAATCGTCGTCGGCCACAACTACGGGCCGGATTACAATCCGCTTGCACGCATTCAACAATCCCAACGGGGCGCCATCTCAGCGTATGCGAAACGCCGTGATTACCACGACGTCTTAAAGGGGCGCCTGAAAGTGTTGGCCGGAGAGATCGCGGCCTGGACGGGAAAGCCGGTCAAAGTCTTCGTCGATACAGCCCCCCTGATGGAAAAGGTTCTGGCGTCCGTCGCCGGTTTGGGCTGGCAAGGCAAACACACAAACCTCGTGTCGCGCGACTTCGGCTCTTGGCTCTTTCTCGGCACGATCCTGTCGGCCGCAGACAGCATCGCAACGAGCCCCGCCGTCGATGACGCGTGCGGGCACTGCCGCCGCTGTCTCGATGTTTGCCCGACCGATGCGTTCCCGGCGCCATATCAGCTCGACGCGCGACGGTGCATCGCCTACCTCACCATTGAGCACAAAGGCCACATCCCGCACCCGTTTCGCGAAGCTATCGGCAATCGCGTCTTTGGTTGCGATGACTGCCTCGCCGTTTGTCCTTGGAACAAGTTCGCAGTGCGCTCGCAGGAAGCGAAGTACGCGATTTCTGAGGCGTGCGATGACCCGCCGTTGCAAGACCTGTTGGCGCTCGATGACGCCGCGTTTCGCAAGCGATTTGCCGGCACGCCAATCAAGCGGACGGGTCGTGATCGGTTCGTCAGAAACGTCGCCATCGCTGCGGGCAACAGTCAGGACGCATCACTCATTCCCATGCTTGAAGCGCTCGCAACTGACATGCCCCCCCTCGTCCGGGTAGCCGCTGTCTGGGCCTTATCGCGATTTGTCACAAACGGTCTTCTAGATCCCGGGCACTTCACCGCGATGCGCGATCGGCAATCGGCGACGGAAACCGATGCAACCGTGCGAGCTGAGTGGACGACGGGTCTTTCGCCCGCAACAGAACCGGGAACGTCACCATGAGCAAGCTCCTCTGCCTCGGCGCAGGCTACTCGGCGCGCACTGTCAGCGAGCAGCTCATGGCGGAGGGATGGTCGATCACCGGGACCACGCGCTCGAGCGACGGCGCCGACCGACTTCGGGCTTTGGGCGTCACGCCGCTTCTGTTCGACGGCACGTCCGCGAGCGAAGACTTACGCGCGGCCGTTCGCGAGGCGCGGAATATTCTCGTATCAATTGCTCCGGACGCCGATGCATCGCCCGACGCCTGTGACCCGGTGCTACGCGAGCTTCAGCATGAGGTGACGCAAGCCCCGAACCTTCGCTGGATTGGCTATCTCTCAACCGTTGGCGTTTACGGCGACTACAACGGGGCCTGGGTCGACGAAGAGACGAACTGCCGACCGGTTTCCAGGCGAAGTATCGCGCGCGTTGCTGCCGAACAAGCGTGGTCAGACACCGCCGATGCCGCCAGCGCTTGGCGGTTACACATCTACAGATTGTCGGGAATTTATGGGCCGGGCCGGAACCCGATTGCGCGTCTGAAAGCTGGAACGTCCCGTCGGATCATAAAGGCCGGGCAGGTGTTCAACCGCATTCATGTGGCAGACATCGCGCAAGCCATCCGAGCCGGTCTCGACGGCCGTGGTCAGCACCGCGTTTATAACGTGACCGACGATGAGCCCACCGCACCGCAAACCGTCATCAGTTACGCTGCGATGATTAAGGGTTTGCCGGTACCGCCCGATCTGCCGTTCGAGACCGCAGACCTGACGCCGATGGCACGCAGCTTCTACGGCGAGAACAAGCGCGTTCGAAATCGTCGCCTGCGCGATGATCTCGGCGTCGACCTGATTTTTCCGAATTACCGCGTGGGCCTGCAAGCGATCGCTCAAGCGGAATAGTCATTCAAGGAACGCGTTCGATCGCCGCGACTGTGCCTTGTTCATCTTGCAGACAGCCTACCGACTGTATTGCGTCTTATTCGGTTTGTCCTCGCGTCGTACCGCGCTCATCGTTTCGGGCGTCGGCTGCTGACCCGGTCGGACACCGGAACTCGGAGTGCCTACGGGATCGATGCATGGCCAATTGAAGGCGGCGGTCATGCGATCCAGGCGCTCAGGACGATGCGGGATCAGGAGTGCGGCATGCGTTTTTTTTCAAGGTTTTTGACAATCGTCCCGTCGGGTGTGTGCGCTCTCGCCGTGTCGACAGCACCGAGTTTGGCGAGTGATTTCGCACGCGACCTTGCGGACCGCTTTGCAAAGCCGCCAGCCAACACAGAGACCCGATCGCGCGAGACGAAAGCTCAGCCCTCATCTCAACCACGCGTAGACACATCTCGCGTCGGAACACGAACCCCAAGGCGGACGCCCGCGCAAAGGGAGCGGGCGCGCGTCTCAGACGTGCCGCTGCCATCGCGCCGCGACGAAGCCGAAATGTTGGCCCGCGCCCGGGCGGAATACGAACGCCGCCGAGCCGCAACGGTGAGAGCGCGACGCAAGGCAGAAATCAGAGCCGCTGAAAGAGCGAGGGCCGCTGAACGCGCCCGACGCCGCGCGACAGCAGATGCCGCCCGACGGGCCGAGGCCGACCGGATCAAAAAGCAGGCGGAAGCCGCCGATGCGAAACGCAAGAGGCAGCAGGCCCATCGTCGGGATCTCGACCAAATCTTGACGCAGCTCAATCGTCCGACGGCCGAGGCGCCGGACGTGACGGCCCAACGCGTTGAGCGTCGGCGGCAGGGTAGACGCCAAAAGGGACGTCAAGATCGACGCCAGGATCGAAGCCAGGATAGAAGCCCGGGCAAACGGGGCGACCCAAGATCGAATGTCGATCAGAAAGAGTGGGTAACGGGCCCACCTCCAAGCCTCGTCCCAGAACTCTACACAACCGCGCCCAGAGCGCCTGCGCGATCAAAGCCAAACACGAGATCGGAACGCTCGGCGGTTGCACAACCATCGACGACCAACCCGCGAACGCGTCGCGCGCGTCGCCTGCTTGGCCTCGGACCGACAAACCCAATTGACCCGAGCAAGCTTCCGGGCCGAGCCATGTTTGGAGCCGCCCCGGCTGGCACCGTTGGCGGCGATCAAAACGACCGCCGCGAACGCGGTGACCGACCCCGCGTTTCGGCCCAGGATGGAAATCAGGATCAAGATCAAGGCCGGGATCGCGATCCTGATTACGAGGTCACGGTGCGAGACGTCGAACCAGTGCGACGGTCCGAAGAGCGGGTGATCCGCGGCCGTCGTCTCCCGAGCATCGAGAGATACGCCCGCACCCGCCCGGAGACCGAAAGAGACGCTGACGACGAAATCTCTGATAAAATTTCACGGGTCACGGTCCTGCTGATCATGAAGCCCGGCAATCGTGGCATCCGTCGCTTCAACAAGACGGCCGACCCCATTTTGTGTGCCGGTCGACAGCGGTGTTTCATCAGCCGCGGAGACGATAAGACCGCGCGTGAAATGCATCGCCGTCGCGCTTTTGGGAGTGCGAACACACTTGGTCGTCGCGCCGGTGCGTGTCGAAACAGCTTGGCGTGTGTGTTCCGCGGGGTGCCGGTGGATGAAGGTGAGCTGAGACTTCAGCCGGTTGATCTGCGCTTCATGCGTCACGATCGTCGCGAGCGGGTCAACGTACGTCCGGACCGGACATGCGACGCGGAGAATGGCCAGCTCGTTTGCGCCGCACCGGTCTTGTCCGATACCTACACGCTTTGGATTGTGCCCGAGCGGCTCGCCGATAGGGTTGGCCCCGACGCGCTTCGGTCGGCACTTGAAACAGGCTTGGTCACGCTCGCCGGCGCAGATCGCGGACGCTCACACGACTTCGCGTATAATGAGCGCTGAGGGGCCGTTCAACCCGGACCCTTTATCACGACGGGCTCCTTATCTGTGGAACGGCGCCGTTAAAGGTCCGCCGCGTCGATAATGGTTTGATCGATCTGCGCGAGGCGAGCTCCGAACGACGCCTCGATGTGTGCGCGGGCTGCCGCCTCTGCCGCATCGGCGGACCGCGCTTTGATGGCTGACACAATGGCGCGATGCTCGACGATCGACTGCTCGGCGCGATCGGGCATCGCAAGCGTTGTCGGACCAAGCAGGGCGAGCGCCTCCGCGAGCGTGTCAGAGGCTTTCATCAGGAACCGGTTGTGCGCGGCGCGCAAAATAGCTGCATGAAACGCGCGGTTCGCGTGGGCAAGACGCGCTGGATCTGACACCAGTCCCGCGTCGCGCTCGACTTGCCGCTCCATCGCAGCAATCTCGACGGCGCTCGCATGTTGGGCTGCCAGACGGGCCGCGGCCCCATCGAGCAGACCTCGCATGGCATAGAGTTCACCGACCGCACTTGCGTCGAGCTTAGCAACGACCATACCGCGATGCGGTTCGTGGATCAGAAGACCGCGCGTTTCCAGGCGTCTTAGTGCCTCGCGAACGGGCGTGCGACTGAGACCGAAGCGCTGTGCGAGGCTCGCCTCTTTGACACGATCGCCCGGCTGCAGGAGGCCTTCGAGGATCTCAGACTGCACAACCTCGAAAATGTCGGGCTTAGCGATCTCAACCATGGGTGTTTTGCATCCCCAAGCACGTCGCGACGTTTGCGCCGCGATCGTCTTGCCTTAGCACGCGTGACCGAGCCCAGCATCCGGCTACTGCCGAGGCTTGCGCCGCCCGAACTCAGATTGTATCCAATCGCATACAATCTTGAGATATCGAGAGCAAGGCGACCTCCATGAGCGGACACACCAAGACCTATGACGTGATCGTCGTCGGCGGGGGGAACGCGGCGTTCTCAGCGGCAACGGCTGCACGCGAGAGAGGTGCGAGCGTCCTCGTTCTCGAGTGTGCGCCCGAAGACGAAGCTGGCGGCAACTCGCGCTTTACGGCGGGCGCCATCCGGTTCGCCTACGACGGCGTCGACGACATCAAAACCCTCGTGCCAGATCTCACCGACGACGAAGTCGCGATGACCGATTTCGGAACTTACTCCGAAGACCAGTTCTTCGATGACATGTTTCGCATCACGCAATATCGCTGCGATCCGGAGCTGACAGAAGTGCTCGTGAAATCGAGCTTCGAGACGATGAAATGGATGCGCGGTAAGGGCGTTCGGTTCGCGCCAATCTGGGGGCGGCAGGCGTTCAAGGTTGACGGCAAATTCAAGTTCTGGGGCGGCCTGACGCTCGAGGCTTGGGGGGGCGGTCCAGGGCTGGTGAATGCCTGGACCGAAATTGCAAAGAAGAGCGAGATCGATATTTGGTACCGCGCGCGCGCGCTCGAATTGCTGTCCGACGGTTTTGCTATCACCGGCGTCAAGGTGCGCACATCGGACGCCATCGTCAACGTTCACGCGCGATCGGTTGTACTGGCGGCTGGCGGCTTTCAAGCCAACCCCGAATGGCGGACGCGATACCTCGGCCCGGGCTGGGACATCGCGAAGGTGCGCGGCACACGCTACAACACCGGCGACGGGATACGCCTGGCAATCGACATGGGCGCTGCGACCGCCGGGAACTGGTCCGGATGCCACGCCGTCGGCTGGGAGCGCAACGCACCGGAGTTTGGCGACCTCTCCGTTGGCGACAACTTCCAGAAGCACTCTTATCCATTCGGCATCATGGTCAACGCGCGCGGCGAACGCTTCGTCGATGAAGGCGCTGACTTCCGCAACTACACCTACGCCAAATACGGACGCGAGATCCTGGCGCAGCCCGGCAGTTTCGCCTGGCAGGTCTTTGACCAGAAGACGCTGCACCTGTTGCGAGACGAATATCGCATTCGCCAAGTCACCAAGGTGACCGGCAACACGCTGGAAGAGCTTGCAAAGAAGATGGAAGGCGTCGATCCGGCGGGCTTCCTCGCGACCGTCAAAGCCTACAACGACAGCATTGATACGAGCGTCGCGTTCAATCCGAACGTGAAGGACGGGCGCAAGACGAACGGGCTCATCGTGCCGAAGAGCAACTGGGCCAATACGCTGGACGAAGGCCCGTTCGAGGCCTACGCGATTACATGCGGGATCACCTTCACGTTCGGTGGTGTCCGCATCGATACCGATGCGCGGGTTCTCTCAACCGATTACCGACCAATCCCTGGGCTGAGCGCCGCTGGCGAAATGGTCGGCGGCATCTTCTATGACAACTATCCGGGCGGATCAGGCCTCATCAATGGCGCCGTTTTTGGTCGCCGCGCCGGGATGAGCGCTGCCGAGCACGCCGTCGGAAACGCCTAATCCACAGAGCGGTTTGCGAACACGAAGAGCGCGGGGCAACATCAAACCGTCCCCGTGCTGCAACCGACGCATGTTTCGTCTCGAAGGCGACGACCTCAGAAAAAACTGAAGTCCGTCGCGTCGAGGTTGCTGAGCTGAAAGCTGCCGAGCCTGATGATTGATTGATCGCCTCCAGACGACAGGTCGATGACAACGGCCGACCCTTGCTGTTCGGCGTTTGGCGCGATGCGCGTATTGAAAATAAACGTTGCCGAACCGGAAAAGCCGAAGTCGCGCAGATCAATATTGTCGACGTTGTTGGTGAAGTCGCTCACCGTGTCGCTGCCTGAGTCCTGACCGAAGATGAAGCGGTCGAAACCTCCGCCGCCAACAAGGAAGTCGTTTCCAAGGCCGCCGACCAACGTGTCATTTCCAGCTTGACCGAACAGGCGATCGTTGCCGCCACCCCCGTTCAGCTGATCCGACCCGTTGTTGCCGAGGATCTCATCATTGTTAGCTTGACCGCTCAGGATGTCGTTACCGTCGCCACCATCCAAAAAATCCTCGCCATTTCCACCCAGCAGTTCGTCGTTGTTGGCGTCACCGAGGAGGCGATCGTTGCCATCACCACCGTCGATCAGATCGGCGCCGCTGTTTCCAGATAGAAAGTCATTTTGGCCGCCACCAAAAAGTTGGTCATCTCCAGATCCGCCGAACAGACGATCATCGCCCGCTTCTCCAAACAGCACGTCAACTTGCCCGCCGCCGGTCAGCAGGTCATTACCCTCGCCGCCTCGCAGGATGTCGTCGTTGGCTTGACCGAACAAACGGTCCGCGCCGCCGCCGCCGTTCAGGACGTCGTTGCCATTGTTGCCACGCAGCTCATCATCGTTGGCATCGCCGAAAAGAGTGTCAGCGCCAGCACCACCGTCGAGGATGTCATTGCCGTTGCCGCCACGCAGGGTGTCATCGCCATTCTGGCCGAACAACTGATCGACACCACCGCCACCATTCAGAGTGTCGCCGCCGTCACCGCCAAACAAGCGATCGTTGCCAGCATCGCCGAACAGTTGGTCGACCCCACCGCCGCCGTTCACGAGATCGTTCTGGTTGCCACCGCGAATAAAGTCATCGTTCGCTTGCCCGAACAGTTCGTCGTTGCCAATCCCGCCAAGTAGGCTGTCGTTACCGTCGCCACCGAAGAGGTCGTCGTCCCCTTCGCTCCCTTCGATGGTGTCTGCGCCAGCATCCCCGAACAGTCGATCGCTGCCGAGCAACCCGACGATTGTGTCGTTCCCGCTGGCACCGAAGATCTCATTCGATCCGTTGTTACCGGTGAGCGTGTCGCTGTTTGCTGTGCCAATAATATCGCTGAAGTTTTCGACCGCGAAGTCCAGTCGGTCGCCAACAATCGGGCCGCCCGTCGGAAGAAAAATCGTCAAACTATTGAGCGAGAGATCGACCACGAACCGGCTATTGGGTGAGTCGTCTCCGTCGATCAAATTGCGCCCGGATGACAAGTTGCCGTTCGCGATAATCCGCTCGACGCTCGCCTCGAACTGTCCACCACCAACGCTGTTCGGTTGCAGCGTATCGACCCCGCCGCCGGCCTTTGTGATTGCGCCCTGAGCATCCAACTCAATGGCCTGATCGAGCAAGGTGTAATCGACAATATCCGTCCCGCTTCCGCCGTCGAAACTATCGCTGCCAAGGCTTCCGAACATGCGATCGTTGCCAGAGCCGCCCAAGATCGTGTCATTCGCTCCGAGGCCGTAAATCGTGTCGTTTCCACCCAGCCCGGAGATGACGAGACTATTGAACCGGTTGGCGACAAGCTGGTCGTTCCCGTTCGTTCCGATGACGCTTGTGCGTTGATCATCGACAACCGACGATCGGATTTCGCTCTCAGTGTTGTTGCTGAAGAGGTTGTCAGCCCGAATAACCCGGCCATCCGCGGAAATCGCAATATCAATCGCAACGTCAGTGACAAGGGATTGCGAAATCCCAACCCCTCGACCGATCTCAAGACCGAAGTTCTCGTCATAGACCCGGGTCGATCGGAACAAGACCCCGCTGCTCGAGGTCTCCGTGTAGCCAATTGCGAACCCGCCGCCGACAGCTTCGACATCGGCTTCGAAGCTCTCGACGGAGAACGTATCAACCCGGGTGCGACCGACAATTTCCGCGCCTGTGGAACTTCATACGGAAAAATAGACTTGGTCGATGCCTGACGTATCTGTCTCCTGCCAGGTGAGGACAAACCCACCGTTTGCAATCGCTGCGACGTCGACGTTCGAGATATTATCCGGACTGGTGATGTCGGCGAAACCCGCAAGACCAAGGGCTTGTGTGACGAGCGTGTAGCGCACCACGCTCGAGCCGTTCAGAGACACTTCGTTCTCGTAAGCGATCACGGCATTGCCGTTGTTCAGCGTTGCAATCGCGGGGCCCAGGTTGTTGTCAGACTGTTGGTCGATAATAATCTCGCCAGACACGTTTCCAGCGGCATCAGCCGTTCGCCCGCGAATGCTTGTCACACCGCCCGACGTCGAATCCTCATAGACGACAAATAAGCCATTATTGCCAAATTCTGTGATTGCGGCACTACGTTCATCAGCCAGGCTGTTGTCAATGACAGCACGATTGACGACGACACCTTGAGCATCGCGGCGCTCGTAGATGATGTCGCGGTCGGTGGACGAAAACTCCGTGGTGTAGACGAACGCTGCACCGCCATCGCTCATTGCGATGAGATCGACTTCGCTCTGATTGCCAAACGTCGAAAGTGTGTTTGCCTGGCCTTCCGGAATAAGCGGGCGACCCAGTGCATCAAAGATTTGGACAACCAGACCTGAGCCGGATGTGTCGGTTCCAATCCCGCTACTGTCGACCCAGATCGCGACGAACGTCCCGTTCGCTGCGCCAACAATTTCCATCTCTGACAGATTGGGAAGCTGCGATGCATTCAGTGTGGCACCGCCGTAAAAGCCGAGCGTATCGGTCGACATCGCAATCTCCTGAAAAATGAACGAGCGTACGACTTAAGTAGGAAGAAATTCGCTGCATGTGAAGTGCTCTGAATGAACACTATCCGTCGAAAAATGAGTTAATTAGCTCGTGGTTTCAAACAATTCCCGTAGCTTGTCACTTGAACGCTCATGCCCCCGTCCATGACCAAAATGGCCCCGGTGCAAGAGCACCGGAGCCATCCATTCGTTGGTCGTTTGCGGCGACGCACTACTCGCTGAGAGCACCCGCCAGACCTTCCCGCGCCTCATCTGTCAGCGCCGGATTGGTCGTCAGTTGGTCTTGCAGCACCCGGGGCTGGGCTTCCGCCCGGAGGTTTGCAACCGGCTGGATCTCACCCGTCTCTGTTTGGACCTGGAAGTTGCGGATCTCGCTGGTGCCATCGGAGAAGACCACACGGACGCCGAGGTTGATCTCATCAATATCCGCTGGCTTTTCGCCCATGACCACACGAGGCCCGACCTGGTCAAGCCACTTCGGAAGCGGCTTGCCGTCTACCGGCAGCAGTTCAACGCGGTCGACATTGCGGCCAGGGGTTGTGTCTGTGTGACCTCCAATATTTACGATTAGCACGCCTTTGCGAACGAGGCTCTCGATCACAACATCGACGCCCTTGATCGAGCCCCAACCTGAAGCTTGATCCGAGTACCGGAGCGAGAAACCTGTCAGTTCCGCGATGTCGAACGGAGCACCCGTTCGGCTCGCGACAGCCTGACCGATCTCCCAGATCCGCTGATCGCTCAACGGACGGCGGATGTCATTCGGACCGGACTGCGAGGCATCTGACGTCCCACCGAGCGCACTGATCGCATTTGCCGTTTCAATGATTATGCCGTTCGTGCTGATCCCGGCAAAGCTGCCGAGGCCACCGATATCCGCGATCGCCGAAAACACGGCGCCCTCAACTGCGATCGATTCCGGTGCGGATGGATCGGTCACGGTCGAATCAACCGCGCCATCCTCGAATGGCAGGACCGGCAGAACCTCGACGAACACGAAGCTCGTCTCGAAGTTCCCGTGCGCATCCTGGAACGTCACCTCAACCACATCCTCACCGACGAAGCCCGGTGGCGGCGTGTACGTCAGCGTCCCGTCAGGATTGACGACCACGATCCCACCGTTCGGCGAGACAACATCGACGATCTCGGCATCCGCAGAGAACGTGTCGTTCTCCGGGATATCGATCGTGACGTCGGCTCCTTGCTGGGTTTCGGTCCGGTCATCAAGAGCGTCTTGGACCGGCGTGACCGTCACATCGACGACGATCTCGTCCTGACCCCCGTTGCCATCGTCCACGAGCACCGTGAACTGGTCGGGACCATGGAAGTCCGGGTTCGGCGTATAGGTAAACGAGCCATCCGGATTGACCACGACCGTGCCATTGACCGGCGGTTGGACCGGGCCTGAGAAGACCAGCGGATCGCCGTCCGGATCATTGGCCACGATCTCACCGTTGAACGCCGTGTCTTCCGGCGTCGTCACCGCTTGATCGTCACCCACCGGCGGCGGGTTTGTGATCGTGTACGTGACGTTCGTCGTGAACGTCGCGCCGCTCGGATCGATCGCCGTCACCGGGATCACGTACGTGCCCGGGTTCTGCGGATCGCCACCTTGACTTGCATCAAGCGTTGGCGTTCCGGAGATGACGCCTGTCACCGGGTCAAACACGAGGCCTGGCGGCAAGTCGTTCGGATCGATCGACAAGGTCACCGGGTCCGGGCTATCCGGATCGCCGAAGTACGGCGTCAGATCGAGCGGCGGTTGCGGTGCGCTGTCATCACCCGACTGAACCGGGAT
>JBCBWG010000159.1:0-7896 GCA_039817205.1 Pseudomonadota bacterium | reverse complement strand
TGACTGACCGATGGGCTCGTCAGCAGCCCCAACCCGGTACCACACCATGTGCGTCACAACAGGCGCTCGACGGTCGGGGATGACGACGGCTTTCATGCCGTTCGGCAACGTGAACTGGTGGACAGGTCGCGACGTCTCGGCAGAAGCGGTCTGCACCGATAGTGTGGCGGCAAGCATAAACCCTCCTACGACCCATACAAGTAAGGCAAAAGCGAAGTCCGGCAGTCGCACGTTTAAACCAGATGAAGCATAAGTCGTCATCGAGACATATCCTGTGGCCATTTCGCCGAGGTCTTTCGAACGCCAGTATTTTGCCGTCGGACCAGTCTGGTCCTTCAGATGCCAGCCCAAACGGCGGCTTGAGAGGGTCCCGAGGTCGTGGCGTTGATATCGAGCTTTAGAAAGCGTGCGAGACCCGACGGAAGTCAAATGACAACATCTCCACGTCGGCGAGGGCGGAAACCCAACCGGTATCCCCTCTCCGCGGATGCGGATCGTGTTGGTGAGAGAGCCAGTCGCCGACACGCAACCGCGGCCGCGACAGCCGATGTCAAAGCCCGGCCGCAGCGCGTCGTTTCGCCTCGGCCTCATTTGACTGGCGCGTTCCGAAGAGACGCTCACCAAGTCCTGGCGCACAGCTTCCAAGCGGCCCAGTTGGCGGCGCACCGTCGGGGTCTTGTGTTTTCTGTTGCAGCAATGCGGTCTTACAGAACGCATCATGTTCTGCGCGCAATTTCGCCCGCTCCGCTGCCTGGCGGCTTTCCGGCCCAACCGGCCATTGCTGTCCCGGTGCAACGGCACCGACAGAGCCCGAGCCTGGTGCTGGCAGTCTATTCGCGTCGGGCGGCATGACGATGCCCGGCCGGGGTTGCAGTTTGACTTCTTTGCGGTTGCTGGCGAGGAGATCGCCCCCAACGCCGAGAGCGTCAAAGACACCACCGTTCAATTCGATGCTGTCGACGCCACCGCATCCACCGAGGCCAAGTCCGGCGGCGATCACCAAAGCCATGCCGACACGTTGGCGTTGCGTCTGCCGTCTGGCTCGAATGGTCATGGTGCGATCCCCCGATCGAACAATTTTATAACCGGTGCCCGGACAATTAAGGCACCCTGACGGCACCGTCGGCAACGCAGGTTTGCTCGGACTCCGCCGTGTTACATTGAGCGCGTTACGTTGCGCGCGTGACATTGCGCGCGTCACCTCGAGCCGCCCCCGGCCGATCGACTCAACCAAAACGTGTCGAGAAGTAACGCCACAACTCCGGCGACAATTGCAACATCTGCGATGTTAAACACGTACCATGAGGCGCCGAACGCATGCAGAACGTAGAAATCGGCAACACCACCAAGATGAAGCCGGTCCACCGCGTTTCCCAGCGCGCCTCCGATTATGAGGCCGACACCGGCAGCCCCAGTCCGCGTTTCGACGCCGCGAGCGAGCATAACCGTCAAGACCACCGCAACAAGGAGCGCAAATCCAGACAGTAGGTACTGCCCCTCCTGCGTCGTCATCGTGAACAGTGAATAACTGACGCCACGGTTCAGGACGTAGACGAGGTCGAAGAACGGCATGACCTCGACCCGACCACGGGCACCAATGTCGTAGACATTGATCATCCACCATTTGTTGGCCTGATCGAGGACGAACGCGGCGCAGGCAATTGTGAGCCCGTAGGCGGAGAGGGGCCCCCAGACCCAGGAGCCGCCCGTTCGACTGCCGTGCTCATCAGTTGGGGCGTCGTCGGATTGACGGTCAGCCACTGTCGCGTCCTTCCGTCTCTTGATCAGTTTGCCGGGTCATCTGCTCACGCGCGGGCATCGAACTCACGGACAGCAACGGCATCGCGCGCACTCAAATCCGGGAACGACGGATCGCTGCCGACATCGTCTGTAATGCGCCAAGACCGCGCGCACTTTTTGCCAGATGCTTTTCGAAATTCCACTGCCACACCGGAAACATGTTCTGACGTGAATGCGCCCTCGGAGGCCGGCCACGGATGCAGAACGGCGCCCGATGTAATGAAGATCTCCGCGGCGTCGAGGCCGTCAAAGCTCGCCATCAGGTCATCGCTTTCGATGTAAACCACCGGGTCAGCTTCAAGGCTCGAGCCGATCACCTTCTCGCGCCGCTGCACTTCGAGGGCACCGGTCACAACCTCACGGACACGGCGCACCTTCTGGAAACGCTCGGCCAGTTCAGGCGACAGCCAAGTATCATCAAGGGCGTGCAAAACCTCCCCGTGGACCGTGCCGGTTTCTGACGCCGTGATCGCGGTCGACTGCCAAACTTCCTCAGCCGTGAAACAAAGGATCGGCGCGATCAGTGTCGTCAGATGGCGATGCAGATGTTTGACCACCGTCAGAGCCGCCCGCCGCTTGGTCGACGACAGCGGCTCGCAGTAAAGCGCGTCTTTGCGGATATCGAAGTAGAACGCCGAGAGCTCAACATTCATGAAATTCGAAAGCGTTGAGACGGCCCGCCGGTAATCGTAGCGCGCATAAGCTGCCCGCACGTCGGTGTGGACCTCGTGCAAGCGATGCAGCACGTAGCGCTCGAGCGGTGGCATGTCTGCGAACGCGACATCACTTCCAGGCTCATAATGCGACAGCGCCCCGAGCATCCAGCGGAACGTATTGCGCAACTTGCGATAGCTGTCGGCTGTCGTCTGGAGGATCTCTTTACCGATCCGAAGGTCATCGGAATAATCCGACGACGCGACCCAGAGCCGCATGATGTCCGCACCGTACTGCTTGATGACATCCTGTGGCGCGACCGTATTGCCGAGCGACTTCGACATCTTCTGACCCTTCTCGTCGAGAACGAAACCGTGGGTCAGAACAACGTCATATGGCGCGCGGGCCCGGGTCGCACATGAGCACAGCAGCGACGACTGGAACCAACCGCGATGCTGGTCCGAGCCTTCCAAGTACATCACGCGATCAGCGCCGCCGTCGGCTTGCCGTTTGATGTGATGGGCTTCGTCTTTGGCACCGTTGAACCAGCGGCCTTTCTCGAGCGTGAAGACGTGCGTCGAACCGGAGTCGAACCACACGTCCAGAATATCCGTCACGTGCTCATATTCGTCCGGGTTGTCGACAAGCCCGTCGAGATACCGCGCGTTTGCGCCAGCCGCGAACCACGCATCTGCTCCGTCCGCCGTTATGGCAGCCGTGATGCGTCCGATAAGTTCGCCGTTGTGCTTGAAGCCCGGGCCCGGGACGACCTCGCCCGTCTCGTTGTGCACGAACACGGTCAGCGGAACGCCCCACGCGCGCTGCCGCGAGAGCACCCAGTCGGGTTTCGCCTCAACCATGCCGCGGATGCGGTTCTCACCAACCTTCGGCACCCATTCCGTTGCCTCGATGGCACGAAACGCCAGATCGCGCAGCGTATCGCTTTCTGTGACACCGGCCTCGGTCTTCCGGTCCATGTAGACGAACCACTGCGGTGTGTTGCGGAAGATGACCGGCTTCTTCGAGCGCCACGAATGCGGATAGGTGTGCTTGAGACGTCCACGCGCCATCAGGCCGTTCACCGCGACCAGCGCCTCGATGACTTTCGCGTTCGCTTTGCCCTTTTGGCCCTTTTCAGTGATGACCTGTTCGCCCGTGAAGCCGGGCGCCTCATTCGTGAAGCAGCCATCGGCGCCAACGGTGAACGGGATCGCCGTTTCAATGCCCCGCTCGGTCAGCGCGCGACCGTTCTCCATCCAGATCTCGAAGTCCTCGCGGCCGTGGCCAGGTGCCGTGTGCACAAAGCCGGTGCCGGCTTCGTCTGTGACGTGATCCCCATCGAGGAGCGGCACGTCGAAGTCGTAGCCTTGGCCACGGAGCGGATGCGCGCACGTCATCAGCGCCAGCACGTCGCCCGGCACTTCAGCAACTTTTTCGTAAGCTGCGACGCGCGCCGCCCCCATGACCTCTTCGACAAGCGCCTCGGCCAGAAGAACCTGATCACCCGGTTTTGCCCAATTCTCGTTCGGCGCTTCGGTGACCGTGTAGAGCCCGTACTTCAGCTTGGATGAAAACGAGATCGCGCGGTTGCCGGGCATCGTCCAAGGCGTCGTCGTCCAGATCACGACGGATGCACCTTCGAAGTTCTTCACGCCCTTCGGATCGGCACCGCGGATATCGACCACCGGGAATTTCGCGTAGATCGTGTCCGACTGATAGTCCTGGTACTCGACCTCAGCTTCGGCGAGCGCGGTCTGCTCAACGACGGACCACATGACGGGCTTCGAGCCACGATAGAGCAACCCGCTCGTTGCAAATCGCATCAGCTCGTTGGCGATGACGGCCTCGGCGTCGTACGCCATCGTTGTGTAGGGGTCATCCCAGTCGCCAACACATCCGAGCCGCTTAAACTCGTCGCGTTGCACATCAAGCCAATGCTCCGCGAACGCGCGGCACTCATCGCGAAAAGCTTTGAAGGCGGCAGGGTCCGAAAAGTCCGGCTTGTCCTTGCCTTTCTTGCGATACTGCTCCTCCACCTTCCATTCAATCGGCAGGCCATGGCAGTCCCAGCCGGGGACATAGTTCGCGTCATGCCCGAGCATCTGCTGTGTGCGGACGACGAAATCTTTCAGGACCTTGTTGAGGCCGGTGCCGATATGGATGTTGCCGTTCGCATAAGGGGGGCCATCGTGCAGGACGAATTTCGGGCGGCCGGCAGCCGCCTCGCGGAGCTGGCGATAGACATTCGTTTCCTGCCATCGCGCCAACCACTCAGGCTCGCGCTTTGGAAGCCCCGCCCGCATGGGAAATTCGGTCTTGGGGAGCAATAACGTTTCGGACCAGTCACGGCTGGCGGTCGTCGTATCGGTCATAGGTCGGTCTCGCTTGTTCGCGCGATGCATAGCCGAAGGCAACGGGTGGGCGCTAGGCCACTTGTTGTGGCTCAAACAGCAACAAAAACAGAGAGGGCGGCGCGACAGCGCGCCTCGTCGCCCGCGTCAACTGCGGGCGGTGGTAATGCTTTCGCGGTGCGAGACCGATATTGGCGTTGGACGAGTCATGGTCACCCCGGGTCACTCCATCCCACCTAGCGACTTGGCACTCCTTGGTCAACGCGATGGCGTACTGGAGTAGGCGCTGTGCCTGCCAGAGCGACCGGAATAGCGTTTCGTTTAGAAGTTTGTTCTTTGCCCGGCAGGCAAGCGAAGCGCCGCCGAGAGGGGCGTAGCCGCCTGCAGGACAACGGTCGCACCCGACCTCGCAAACTTAAGGTCCTCATCCAGTTCTAAATTATAAAGAAATCATGATTCAGATACTTTTTTAGTTTCATCGCACGCCGCCCTTGCAGTTTTTAATTCTTAGGTCTTGCGGATGCTGATGAGGTTACGCAATCCCTCATTCTATTACTCTGCAATGCAGTACAGACCCGGGCGTACCGATGATTAGGGATGAAAACACCCGACAACTTTCGGTCTGAGACTGGGAAATCAATTTGGTGTCGCCGCGAGCACCCGTCGGGCATTTTCACAATCGATCTCCATCTGCGCGACAAGAGCGTCGGCGCTGTCGAACTTGCGGTCGGGGCGGATATGGTCGACGAACTGGACCGTGATGTCGCGGCCATAGAGATCGCCGTCAAAATCGAAAAGGAAGACCTCGAGCACCGGCTTACCATCGTCGAACGTCGGCCGGGTCCCAAGATAGCCCGCGGCGTCGAATGAGTTGCCATCGACAAAAACGCGGCACGCAAAAATTCCGTGCCCAAGTGTCGTGCCTTTCGGCATCACAACGTTCGCCGTCGGGAAACCCATCGGGCCTCCTTTTTGAGCGCCACCGACCACAGGTCCCGTGACCTGCCACCACGTGCCCAGATCGTCCGCCGCGCCAGCGACATCGCCCGCCGATAACTTGGCGCGAATGCTGCTCGATGAAAACACGGTTCCAGCCTCGGCCTGGGGCGCCACGACATCGACACCAAACCCGTACGTCAGGCCAGCCGCTTTCAGCGTGTCCGGCGTGCCCGACCGCTTGTGGCCGAAGAAGAAATCGTAGCCAAAGACGATATGACTTACCGCGAGCCCGTCGACCAGGACGGTCTTGATAAACGCGTCGGCGGGCATCTGCGACAGCTCAACATCGAAGGAAAGCACGACCGCGAAATCCAGCCCATGCCGCTCAAACAGCTCAAGCTTTCGGGGCAACGGCGTGATCTGGAAGTGGTCCTGGTCCGGGCGGAAAAACGCCCGTGGATGTGGTTCGAACACCAGGACACCGGCCTGACATTGCCGCGCGTTCGCAAGAGTTTTTGCACGCTCAAGCAACGCCTGATGACCGCGATGGACACCATCAAAGTTGCCGACGGCGACCACTTGGCCTTGGTCGTCATCCGTCACGTCAGCCAGTGTCCGGATCGTTTTCATGCGGTTTGCTCTGATCTTACAGCCTCGGAAACGACCAATGGCACCCTCAACCCAATCGCGAGGGCACCATTAAGATCGCCTCGCCAACAAGCACCGTCTTATCATTTTGGTTTCGACAAACGCAGTCAAACTTCACGCGGTTCTTTGCCGGATAAAGATCTGCCACCTCAACCTCGGCGGTGATCTGATCCCCGAAATAGACGGGCGCCCGAAAGTTAAAGGTCTGCGAGATGTAGATCGCACCGGGCCCGGGCAATTTTGTTCCAAACAGAGCTGAAATCAAACTGCCGGTCATCATGCCGTGTGCGATGCAGGCCTTGAACAGCGTTTGAGATGCATACGTCGGGTCGACGTGAACGGGATTGGTGTCGCCGCTGAGCGCCGCGAACGTGTGCGTGTCGGCCTCGGTGATCTGGTGGGACAGCGTCGCCGTCTGACCGAGCTCAAGGTCTTCGAACATATACGATTTTGGCAGTTCGGCGTGCGCTTGGGACGTGGCCGTACTCATAAAATTCTCCAAGTCCCAGAGGTGTCAGCGGCAAACCCATCCCGTGCGAGCGAACGAACGGGCGGCGCGGCACACCACCAAGCTTGCCGCGCTGGATCAACCACGCCGTTGGAACAAGAGATCATTCGCGGTTCCGTGTTGCCGTCCGCACTTTCAGTGAGCATCGATACGAGATCTGCTGCCCCGCCGTTTCAATCGCGCCCGCCGCATCGCCACCTGCCCGCTTGCGATGCGTCGAGCCCCGCCCTATACGGGTGTCCTTCCGCTTTTCCGACGCACGAAACCCCGCCGGGCTGCCGCCCGCGCGCAGGAGACCTCTTATGAGCGACGCCGCACGCCCATTGATGCCAAAAGCCACCGCCGTCTGGTTAGTCGAGAACACAGCACTGACGTTCGATCAGATTGCAGAGTTCTGCCAATTGCACATGCTCGAAGTGAAGGGCATTGCCGACGGCGACGTGGCCCAGGGCATTCGAGGCAAAGATCCGATTACCGGTGGTGAGCTCAGCCGCGAAGAGATCCGCCGGGGCGAGGACGATCCGAACTATATGCTGAAGCTCTCCAAGGCGAAGGTGAAGCTTCCCGAAATCAAAACGAAAAAGGCCGCCCGTTACACGCCGACGTCACGGCGCCAGGACCGGCCGAACGCGATCCAGTGGCTCATCAAGAACCACCCTGAGCTGAAGGACGGCCAAATTATCAAACTCGTTGGGACGACCAAGCCGACGATCACGCAGATCCGCGACCGCACCCACTGGAACTCGACCAACCTGATCCCCCAGGACCCGGTGACACTCGGCCTCTGTTCGCAAACGGATCTCGATGCAGAAGTCACGAAGGGGGCCGCCCGCGTCCGTAAGGAAATGGAAGCGCGCGGCGAGCCAATCCCTGAAGCTGGCACACTCGTTCCAGCCGCCGAGACAACGGGCTATAATCCGCTGAACCCGGCCGATCTTGCGGTAGACCCGACCGGTGGCGATCAGCCGATCGTGAACGAAGCCGATGCCGACAAAG
>JBCBWG010000158.1:0-7952 GCA_039817205.1 Pseudomonadota bacterium | reverse complement strand
TTCCGCAGCCGCCCGACGCATGGCCTCAGCCATCGCCGCCTGCGTTTCAGCGTCTGGGTGGCGGACGTCGGTCACCGTTTGCGCCCAGTCTGACAAAATGCCTGGTTTGTTTGGCCACGCAGTCAGCCGTGCGGCAGTGCCCTTCCCGCCACCCGCCGCGTAGGTCCAGCCGAGGTCATCGACAGCTGTCAGAAAACGGGCGGCCGCGACGAGCGCGTTCTGCCGTTTGGGCATGGGCCAAGGACCCGTATGTGCCGTCTCCCCCCGAAACTCGACAAGCAGACCGGTACTGGGAAACGCACTGGTGACGACACCAACGGTTTTGCCCTCTGCATGCAAGATCGGGCCCTGCTCAATATGAAGCTCGAAGTAGGCATCGACTGGTCCAGCACGGCAGGGCCGCGCTCCAGCATAACCAATGCGCTTCAACTCATCGCCGAGCGCCGGGCCATCGTCCGCCGGTCGTGCCAGCGTCCATTCGAGGTCGTAGGCGCCAACGAAACAGCCCGATGCAACCATCGGCGGAGAAAACCGCGCGCCTTCTTCATTGGTCCAATTCACGATCTCGATGGGACGGCGCGTGATGTGGCTTTGGTCGTTGAGCGTGCGCACAATCTCGAGGCCCGAGAGAACGCCGGCGATCCCGTCGTATCGGCCGCCATTGATCTGCGTATCGAGATGACTGCCTATCAAGATCGGCGGCAGTGTTGCATCGAGGCCGTTTCGGCGGGCAAACATGTTGCCAACTTGGTCGACAGTCACGTCGAGGCCAGCCTCAACGCACCAGCGACCGAATTGATCTCTCATGCGCCGGTCGTCATCGCTGAGCGCCAAGCGCGCGAGCCCATTTTCGCGACCGAGGCCAATCGTGGCGGACACCTCAATCGTGCTCCAAAAACGGTCGAGATCCACGCGAGCGTCAGCTGGCAACATGGCGGTCTGTCTTTCGTCGGTGGGAATGAAATCGCCGAGGACGGGGTCCCGGCGATGAGCAGTAGCGCGAAGTGGCAGGTCGCAGAAGGGCTGCCCTTACAGGGTCAAGATCTTGCAGGCGGGAACAGGCGACGCGCTGCCTCGTGACAGCCGCCTGAACCGAGGCGCCCGGTGCGAACGGCGGCTGCATAAAAACCAACCGCGCGTTCCATATCGCGGTCGACGCTCAGGCCTTGCTGGTAGATGCGGCCGAGCGCACACATCGACGCCGCATGACCGCGCCGGGCTGCGAGCTCGAAGAGCGCACGCGCTGTCTCAGCACGCGCAACACCACCAACCGGCCGCGCATACAAAGCCGCGAGTTGCGCGGCAGCCCAGGTTAGACGTTCCGGCACCAGGCCCTTCCGGATTGCGTGTCGCAGCCAGAACTTGGCAATCGCCAGATCATCGTCCGAGCCCGCACGGGCGAGGTGCACCTCAGCCCGCCGAGCGGCCTCGGCCCCATGAACGGACTGGCCATCGTCGCCGTTGGGCGCGCGCACCGGCACTGCCATGACGCGGGCAAGTTCTGCCTTTTGGCGTGCGGTCTGTGCCGTGTCACCGGGCGGCAGCAGCGCCAAAACGTGGGCTGGAAGCGGCGCTGTTCTGGCTGAACCGCCCGACAAAAATGCAAGCCCCGCGCCACCGACAGCAACCAAAACCATCACGAGCATGGCAGCCCGAGCGGGCCAATTGGGTTGCACGCTGCGCGATTTTTGAGATGAGAGCTTTGGCGCTACGGCAGGTAACGTTCTGCCGCCTTCACCCAAGCTTGCGTCGGCGGGAGCGTGAACAACAACCGGCGCTATCGCACGCGGCTTAACGGCGTCTGCAAATGGTCGCGTCATCAGCAATGGACGCGGGTCGCCGGTCTCTTCGAGAGGCACCGGCTCGCTTGTTTCAAACTCAACCGCTTGATTGTTCTCATCTTCCGACAGCAAGGCCTCGATGAGCGGAGACGAGGGTTCGGTCGGCCACCGAGAGGACGGATCAACAGAGCTGGCCGCCGGATAACGCTGCACAACAGCCTCAGGTTCGCGCGGGGGTGATACCGGCGCGGGTTGCTGGCTCACGGCCCGATGGGAACGGCCGGCGGGGGCCATACTGTCCGTCCCGTCGGCGACCTGTCTCCCCGGGCTTCGGTCCGGTCCGCGTCGGTAATCCGGCGACTGCGCAAACCGGGCCGCGGCCCGAGATTTCGGGAGTGGCGTCAGAACATCTTCGGGGCGATCGTCAACCGTCGCCCCAATGCGCGGCCAGAGGACTTCGGCCGACACGCCAGCCTCCTCAATTTCGAGGACCACGGCCGCCCCCGGCCGAAGCAAGGGCTGGCGCGCGAACACAGGCGCCATAATCAATTCTGTGCCGTCTGCACTCTGACGCCGCCCGATCGGCGTAAAGCTTTCGCCTCGTTCCCCATCCGGGCCTTGCGTTCGCGACGGCGGCGCGGTTTTGCCAATCTGGGGTTGCTCAGACAGACGGACACGGATGGTTGCTGTCCGCGGCAGGTGACGAAGCCCGGAAAGGGCGACCGTCACGCAGCCGGGCTCATACCCATCGGGCGCCGGTCGGATATGGGCTCCAATCGTCTTCATCACATACTCAAACGGGTTCCACTCAGCACCGTTCCCGCCGCATACGTCGTTGCCCGGTTGGCTCCGAAGGAGAGCCTCCGACATCGCTTCAACGTCTGACTCAGAGTGGTGGCGGAACAAAGGTGGACGCTCAAAACAGCCATGGATTGACAGCAGCCAACCGATCGAGCGCGGACTTGATTGTTATGACATAACATGGCAGTCACGGCAATGTGGTCGACGAGGGGATCCCCAATGTCGCGAGAAAAAAGTTCACACTTAAAAGGCACCGGCGCAACCGCTCCCGGCGGACCAAAAATGGCCAGCACGGACATCCGCTTGAGCGAAAAAGACCACGCCGTGCTCGACGAATTGAACGGGTCCATGGGCGTACCGCTCAGCGCCTATGATCTTGTCAAAAGGCTATCCGGTGCGGGAATTCGATATCCAGTCACCGTCTACCGATCGCTCGACAAGCTCATTGCTGGCGGTCTGGCGCATCGAATTGAATCGTCGAACGCCTTCGTCGCCTGTTCAGGCTGCCATGCAAATGACCAACCTCTCTTTGCGCTCTGCAGAACCTGCGGCTCGGCGACCGAAGTTCAAATGCGCAATGCGGCGAAACTGTTTGAAGCCGCTGCCAGCAAACTTGGGTTTCACATCACGGACATGAACCTGGAACTCAAAGGCGTTTGCGCTGCCTGCTCGGCATCCAACGAGCAAGATCGATGAAGCGATCTCTTTCAGCGGCCTTGGCAAAGCAGACACTCCGACAGGCAGGAAGGTCGCCCCATGGTCGCCCCGTGTCGGTACAAACACCGCCGGTACAAACAACGCCGGTTCAAGCAACTGAGCGACCCGGGCCGACGTGCAGTCGACGCCACACGTTTTTGCCCTGCCTGTAGCTCAATGTCGTCCTGGAACTCTGCACAGATGAGGCCGACGCGTCGTCCCGGTCATGCGACGAGACCCAATCCACCATCCATCAATCCACCGATACTCAGACAGGAACACGGATCATGTCGAAAAGAACACTTGTCCTTGCTGCCCTATTCGCAATGGGGTCTGCGACCGGCGCTCTGGCCGGCGACGGTCACAGCCAAAGCCATGACCACGATCACGGCAAATCGAAAAAGTCCGTGCAGCTTGATGCGCACGAGCACGGTGTCGGCAAGCTCAACATCGCGATCGACGGAAAAACCGTGGCGATGGAGCTCGAAATTCCAGCTGCAGACATTGTTGGGTTCGAGCACGCAGCGAAGACGAAAAAACAAAAAGCGGCTTTGGCAAAAGCAAAGAAAACACTGGCCGCCCCAGCCAAGCTTTTTCAAATCAGCAGCGCGGCCGGCTGCAAAGTGAAGTCCGCAAAAGTTGAGACGGAGGGCGCGATCGCCAAGATTGGTCAGAGCCACGGGCATAGCCATAGCCACGACCATGACCACGGAAAGAAAAAGGGCAAAGCGGCTGCAGAGGAAACCCATTCGGAGTTTCGCGCGACGTACGCGATGAGCTGCTCCAATCCCGGTGGACTGAAAGCGATCACGTTCGCATTCTTCAAGTCGTTTCCAAATTCCAAAGAACTTGAGGTCGCCTTGATCGGATCGCGCGGCGTGAAATCATTCGAAGCCACGCCCGAAAATAGCGTGATGTCGCTCGGCGGCTCGAGCTAGGACCTCTGCCCGACTGTCACTGCTTTTGATACTCTAAGAGAAGCGCGGTGCTCTTGCTGAGCATCGCGCTTCTTTGCAACGGACCCAGCATGACCGATCCTGTTATTCCCAGCGACCAGCGCACAAACCACGAGACGGTGGTCGCGTTCGAGGCGGTCCGGTTCCGTTGGTCGGCGCGCTCGGAGTTCGAACTGTCGATCCCAAGGCTTTCCATTGCACAGGGCGAGAGTGTGATGCTGGTCGGCCCGTCCGGGAGCGGTAAGTCGACGTTGCTCAGCCTTATTTGCGGCGTGCTCACGCCGACGCACGGGACCGTCACGGTCTTAGATCAAAACCTCGCAAGCCTCAGCAGTGCCGCGCGAGACCGCTTTCGCGCCGAGCACATCGGAGTGATTTTTCAGCAGTTCAACCTGCTCCCCTACGGCCGGGTGTTCGACAACATCATCTTGTCGCTGGCTTTTGCGAAAGCGCGGCGGTCCCGGGTTGGTTCAGACCAGCAAGTCCTTAAGGCGGAGGTCCGACGGTTGATGGACGCGCTTGACCTCGACCAAATTGGATTGTCCCGACGCGCCACAGACCTCAGCATCGGACAGCAACAGCGGGTCGCGGTCGCGCGGGCCCTGATCGGTGCGCCCGACATCGTGATTGCTGATGAACCAACCTCGGCGCTCGATGCCAACACGCAATCGCGCTTCCTGGATCTGATGTTCACGCAAGTTTCCGAGACGGGAGCCACGCTTTTGATGGTCACGCACGACGACCGTCTCGCGCACCGTTTCAGTCGCGTCATTCAGCTTGACGACGTCATCGAAACAAACATCCGAGAGGCGGCTCAATGACCGTCTTACGCCTTGCCCTGCAATCGCTTCGCAACCGCTGGCTCACAGCCCTTTTGACCGTGCTCGCCATCGCGATCAGCGTCGTCCTCTTGCTCAGCGTCGAGAAAATTCGCCACGGTGCGAAGGCTGGTTTCGCCAATACAGTGTCTGACGTTGACCTCATTATTGGCGCCCGGACCGGCAACATCCAGCTGCTGCTCTATTCCATCTTCCATATCGGCAACGCGACGAACAACATTACCTGGCAAAGCTATCAGGAGGTCACCAGCCGCCGAGATATTGCGTGGTCGGTTCCAATTTCGCTTGGCGATAGCCACAAGGGCTTTCGCGTGATCGGCACGAGCCGTGACTTCTTCAAACACTATAAGTTCCGAAAAACGCAGTCGGTTGGATTTGCATCCGGCGCTGCCTTCGACGATCTGTTTGATGCGGTCATCGGAGCCGAGGTCGCACACAAACTCGGGTATACCGTTGGCCAAAAAATTGTCGTGGCCCACGGCGTCGGTCGCCTTGTGACTGCCGACCACGCAGACATGCCGTTTCGCGTCTCAGGCATACTTGCTGCGACCGGCACACCGATTGATCGCAGTGTTCTTATGAGCCTCGAGGCGATCGAGGCGATCCACATCAATTGGCGGGACGGCGCGCCGAAACAGGGCGGGTTTCAAGTCACGGCCGAAATGGCGCGGCGGTTATCGGCGCGTTTGAAGCCAAAAGAAATCACAGCTGCGATGATCGGTTTGAAGTCGCCGATCTCAACATTTCGCGTGCAGCGCTTCGTCAATACGTTTGAGCGAGAGCCGCTGACGGCCGCAATGCCCGCGCTGACACTCTACGAAATGTGGGGGCTCGTTGGCACGGCAGAAACAGCGCTGTTTGCCGTCTCGATCATGGTCGTCATCACGTCGCTCATCGGCATGATGGCAATGATCCTTGCGACACTGAGTGAGCGACGGCGTGAGATTGCGATCCTGCGCGCGATGGGCGCCGGCCCTCGCACGGTGATCGGCTTACTCCTGTCCGAAGCCGGCATCCTCGCCGTGGTCGGCGTCGGGGTTGGCCTCGTGACAACCTATGCGGGCCTCGCCGTCGTCAAACCCATAATCAACGAGCGCTACGGCCTCTTCCTCGAAATGACGGCACCAACCAGCGTGGAATGGATGGTTCTCGGCGCCGTTATTTTCGGCGGCATTCTCGCAGGTCTCATCCCAGCAATACGCGCATATCGGATGTCCCTCGCCGATGGCATGACGGTGCGGAGCTAATCTTCACAGCGCGCAAACAAAAATACCGGGCAACAGAAGCACCCGACGAAACGAAAACTGGCTTTCGAAGCTGACCCGTCCGAACGTTATTGCCAAGCTGATCAGCACGCTCGACAGTGCCAAACATCGAAATCGCGGCGATGTAGGGAAAAAGAATGGCGATGTTGACCGAGGTCGTTTCTGAACCGCACTCATGCTCTTGGCAGGACCGCGCAGCACGTGTGCTCACCGCTGGCGGCTTCGGAAACTTCGACCCAGGCGTCGTAATCAAACGCGGGTCCGCTGCTCGGGTCTGGGATACCGATGACCGCGAGTATGTCGACTTCCTCATCGGCTCCGGCCCCATGCTCGTCGGCCATGCGCACCCGGAAGTCGTCGATGTCGTTCAAAAACAGGTGGCGGACGGCACGACGTTTTTCGCGTCCAACCCTCACGGGATCGCCCTTGCCGAGGAGATTTGCTCAGCCGTCGCCTGCGCCGAGGAGGTCCGATATGGCGCAACCGGGACCGAGGCGATCCTATACGCCGTACGCGTCGCGCGTGCCTTCACCGGGCGTCCGAAAATTCTCAAGTTCGAAGGCGGCTACCACGGAACAACCGACGAAGCGCAAATGAGCCTCGCACCAAAACGGCTCGCCAACTTCCCGCAGGCTGTTCCGGATTCAGCCGGGATCTCAGAGCACGTCCGCGACCACGTTCTGGTGGCACCGTTCAACGATGCCGACGCCGTCATCAAGCTGCTCGACGAACACGACGGCGAGATCGCAGCCGTGCTTGCCGAACCCTTGCAGCGCTTGATCCCGCCAACGCCGGGGTTCCTCGAAACCTTGCGCGCGGAAACGAAGCGGCGCGGCGTCCTTCTGATTTTCGATGAAATCGTCACCGGTTTTCGGCTCGCCTACGGCGGCGCACAAGAGGCGTACGGCGTCACGCCCGATCTTTGCACGCTTGGCAAAACCGTCGGCGGCGGCTTCCCACTTTCCGCCATCGCCGGCCGCGCAGATGTCATGGCCCTGTTTGACGAAGCCGTGTCAGGCGATCAGCATGTGTCCCTCGGCGGGACATTAAGCGGCAATCCAGTGGCCTCGGTTGCAGGGCTCAAGACGCTGCAGATCCTTCGCCGCGAAGGCGCTTACGAAAAAATTGAAAACACCGGCCGCCAGATCATGTCGGCCATTGCGAATGCTTTTTCAAAACGAAGTATTCCGGTCCAGGTCGTCGGCGTGCCGGTTATGTTTGATGCCGTGTTTACCAGCGAGCCTGTCCGTGACTATCGCGCTGGCTTCCGCGCCAACCGCGATCACGCGAAAATCTTCAACCGCGTTCTCCGCGACCACGGCATCCTCAAACCACCGTCGAAGTTTTACATTTCACTCGCGCATACCGAGGATGACGTTGCGCAAGTCACAACTGCGATCGATGCCGCCGCTGAGGCCATCGCGAACGCTTGACCTCGCGCACAGGCGACCGAAATCCGATGAACGACCTCACGGGTCGGACCGTTCTGCGAGCTCTTGAGGCAAAGGGCTTCCGGGGCGGATAAACAAGGTCTGCCGCCCGGGACAATAGATCCCGCCGTCTTCTTTCAGAAAGATCGCGATCTCTCGCCCCCAGCACAAATGCACCCGCCCG
>JBCBWG010000157.1:0-7976 GCA_039817205.1 Pseudomonadota bacterium | reverse complement strand
TGGTAGTGGGCTGCAAGCGCACGACGGAGTTCTGGATTGCCAGTGGCCAGCGTGTAGCCCAAGCGGTCGGTTTGAACGGATGATCGAACGGCCTCGATCGCAGCGTTTGGCGCCGGGGTTCCGGGCTGGCCGACCTCCATATGGACCACGGTTTCGCCAGCCGCTTCCGCCTCGGCCGCCGCCCGCATGACGTCCATGACAATGAACGATGCGATATTGCTGCGGCACGCGAGCGGCCGCACGAGACCCTCAGTGCGCTTCGGGCTATCAAAATCCTGCGGCATGCGAACGTCCCCAATCTGCGCGTCCATCGACATCGATCGCACAGCCGCGATCATATGAGCTGTTATCAATCAGATGCAGCCCAAGCGCGAACACAAGTTGGGCGCCATATCGACCATAATGTAGCCTCAAACCGGTTGTGCCTCGGGCGGCAAGGCTTGCAGAAAACCCGCGCGGCCGTTTGCGCGTTCTGATATCAAGCGCGTTCTTGTCAGATGCGCACTCATTCGATGCGCACTCGTTAAATGCGCTTCGGGCCAAGCGGACGTCATAGGCCGGAAGAGGTGTTCATGCTGAAAGCGAAGACCAACTTGCAACGGGGACGGAGCAGCGGCCTGGTGGCTGCGTTCGCAGCAGCGACCGCCGTCATGTCGGTCGCGGGCGCGACCGTTGCCCATGCGCAGGGTCTTCCGCTCATCCGCGATACCGAAATTGAAGATCTCTTGAGCGATTACGCGCGCCCCATCTTCTCGGTGGCCGGTCTTGGTGACGGTCGCGTCAGCATTCGGATCGTTCGGTCGAGTTCTTTCAACGCGTTTGTGCTTGATGGCCGCAACGTCTTTATGCACACGGGCGCCTTGCAGCAGGCGGATACGCCGAACCAGGTGATCGGTGTGATCGCGCACGAAGCGGGGCACATCACCGGCGGACATATGGCGGCTCTCCGCAACCGCATCCGCCGGGATCAAACCCGCATTCTCCTCATGCGCATTCTTGGCATCGGTGCCGCGATCGCGACGGGCAATGCGGCGGCGAGTGTCGCCGGCGATCAGCTTATTCTCCGGTCGTTGCTTGCTGAGCGCCGCAGTCAGGAATCCGCTGCTGACCAGGCCGCCCTGGACTTTCTCAGACGGACCCGCCAGTCCGGACGTGGCATGCTCGAGACCTTCGAACGGTTCGCGCGCCAGGAATTTGATACCAACCAAGATCCATTTGTCCGCAGCCACCCGATCGCCGCACGGCGTATCGCAACGTTGCGGCGCACGGTCGTCTCAAGCCCGCACTTCAAGCGGCGGGACCCACCGCAACTCCAGCTGCGCCACGATTTGATGCGGGCGAAACTGACCGGCTACCTGGAATCGCCAGCCGTCACGTTCAACCGGTATCCGCGACGCGACAACTCCCTGCCCGCGCGGTACGCGCGCGTGATCGGCTCTTTCGTCCGTGGCGGCCGCCAAGGGCTCAATGCGTCGATTTCTGGCGTGAATGCGTTGATTGCAGAGAAGCCACGCAATCCACACTTTCAAGAACTGCGCGGCGACCTCCTGATGCGTGCCGGGCGTGCCGTCGACGCCATTCCGTCGTTGCGCCGCGCCTTGGCGCTGAAGCCGAAAGCGCCGCTGATCAAGGTGCAACTTGGCTCGGCCCTTTTGCAGCTGAACGTGCGTTCAAAAGTGAACGAGGCTGTCCGCCTTCTCAGATCCGCACTTGCGGTCGACGTAAACCCGCGCGCTTACGGATTGCTCGCAACTGCATTCTATCGGCAGGGCAAGCCCGCGCTCGCAAACGCTGCGACGGCACAGGCGAGTTTTGTCGGCGGCAACCTGAAACGCGCGAAACAATTCGCCCAGCGCGCGAAACCGGCGCTTAAGCGCGGGTCCGTCTGGTGGGTGCGTATGGACGACATCTTGAACACGAAAAGCTGAGCGGGGCGATGCATTCTCAGCGCTTGTTCATGTTCCGTTGGTCATGCAGCGCGCATGCTGATCTGCTCGTTCATGGGCCGAAAATAAAAAATCATGTAAATGGCGGCAGAGGCCGACACCGTACAACGCTTGAGGACAAATGCGATGTCACGAAATACCTGGTCGCAATCGCTGAGCGCGCTCGCTGAACCGAGAGTTGCTGTCATTGGCGCGTCCGTTCTTGCAGCCGCATCCATAATTTCACTGCTTGGAAATGGCACCACTGCACCGTCTAACGTCCAGGTCGCGACGGCCAACGCGACGGGGTCGTCGAACTCAGCTGTCAGCGCAACGCGCGTTGCGCAGGCGACCGCCGTGCCGTCAGCGACGCCAAGCGCGAGCGATGCGACCCCTGTTACGCTCGTGAAGTCTGAAACGGCGAAGCCCAATGCCGATGCGGGCACCCCACTTGATCAGGCGGCCGTCGAGAAAATCGTCCGTGCCTATCTTCTGAAGAACCCCGAAATTCTCGTGCAAATGTCGCAGGAGTTGGAGCGTCGTCAACGCGAGGCGCAGCAAGCACAACACGCATCGACGATCGTGGAGCGCAAAGACGGGATCTATAACGCCGAAGCGGACTACGTGTTTGGCAACGCCAAAGGTGACGTCAGCGTCGTCGAATTCTTTGACTACAATTGTGCGTGGTGCAAACGCGCGCTCGATCAGGTGCAGAAACTCGTCGACGGCGACGATAAAGTGCGCGTTGTGATGAAGGAAATGCCGATTTTCGGCGAGGACTCTATGTTTGCGGCCAAGGCAGCCTTAGCGGCGAAACGCCAGAACAAATACTGGGAGTTGCATGTCGCGCTGATGCAGGAACAGCGTGTGGACAAGGACGTGACGCTACGCGTTGCCAAGGGTCTCGGCATCGACACCGACAAATTGCAGAAGGATATGTCTGATCCCGTCTTTGACAAGGCGATCGCCGACAACCTGCAACTCGCCGAGGCACTTGGCATACAGGGCACGCCAGGCTTCATCATTGATACGAAAGTCAATGTTGGTTTCATGCCGCTCGATGGCCTGAAGCAGTCGATCGCGGAAGTCCGAAAGGATGGCTGCAAAGCTTGCTGATCCGTCACAAGCGCGCAAGCAAGCCGCCCGACGCCAGTCGCAAAAAAGCCCGCCACGGTCACACACCGTGGCGGGCTTTTGTTTGTGGTGTCTTTCAACCCGCCGGAGCGGGGCGAGGCTCCTCGCCCCTCGAGCGCTGCAGCGAACGCTCTGAAGGCGAAGTAATTAGTTATCGCCCTTCTTGGTCGGCACGCTTGGCACTGTACCGCCCCCGCGCGCGCTGCCGCCGTCTGACCTTCTCTTCGGGCCTGGCAATGCCTTCTGCTTGCCATCCGCTTCGATCAGTTCGGCCTCAGGCTCGTTGGGATCATCACCGCCGTCTTCATCGTCTTCGGCACTCGGTGGCGTCGGATCAGCTGGGAAGAACTCAAAACCCAGTTTTGCGTCCTCGCCCTCACCCTCGACGCCGACCTTTACGGCACCACCGTGCTCCAGCTTGCCAAAGAGCAGTTCCTCGGCGAGCGGCATCTTGATGTTTTGCTGGATCACGCGAGAAAGAGGCCGCGCCCCAAACTTCTCGTCGTAACCGCGTTTGGCCATCCAGTCCGTCGCTTCCGGCGTCATCTCGATTGTGACGCCACGGTCGGCAAGTTGCGCCTCAAGCTGGAAGATGAACTTCTCGACGACCTTGTTGATCACTTCTGGCGACAGCCCGGCGAACGGGATGATTGCGTCGAGGCGGTTCCGGAACTCAGGCGTGAAGAGCTTCGACACGGCTTCGGTGTCCTCGCCTTCCCGCTTGGCCCGGTTGAAGCCCATCGGAGGTTTGGCGAGATCGGAGGCGCCCGCGTTCGACGTCATGATCAGAACGACATTGCGGAAGTCGACGGCCTTACCGTTGTGATCGGTGAGTTTGCCATGATCCATCACCTGCAACAGGATGTTGAACAGGTCCGGATGGGCCTTTTCGATCTCGTCAAGAAGCAGCACGCTATGCGGGTGCTGGTCGATGCCATCGGTCAGGAGACCGCCCTGATCAAAACCGACGTAGCCCGGAGGCGCGCCGATCAGTCGGGACACCGTGTGCTTCTCCATGTATTCGGACATGTCGAAGCGCAACAGCTCGACGCCCATGAGGTTCGCCAATTGCTTGGCAACCTCGGTCTTGCCGACGCCCGTTGGACCGGTGAACAGATAGCATCCGATTGGCTTTTCAGGCTCACGCAAGCCCGCACGCGATAGCTTGATCGCAGCCGAAAGCTGTTCAATCGCGTGGTTCTGACCAAACACCAGACGCTTCATGTCGCGCTCAAGACCCGAAAGGACTTCAGCGTCCGACTTCGAAACGGTCTTTGGCGGGATCCGCGCCATCGTTGCGATCGTCGCTTCGACGTCGGTCACCGTGATGCGCTTCTTGCGCTCGTCCTTCGGTACCAGCATTTGCGACGCGCCGGTCTCATCCACCACGTCGATGGCCTTGTCCGGCAGTTTGCGGTCGTTGATGTACTTGTTCGACAGCTCGACGGCCGCCGTGATCGCATCGTCGCTGTATTTGATACTGTGGTAGTCCTCGAAGTAGGGCTTCAGCCCTTTGAGGATCGCGATTGAATCTTCGACACTCGGTTCCTTCACATCAATCTTCTGGAACCGGCGCACGAGTGCACGATCTTTCTCGAAGTGCTGCCGGTACTCTTTGTACGTCGTCGACCCGATGCACCGAAGCGAGCCTGCCTGAAGCGCTGGCTTCAAAAGGTTCGACGCGTCCATGGCACCACCGGACGTCGCTCCGGCGCCGATGACGGTATGGATCTCGTCAATGAACAGGATCGCGCCTTCGTAGGCCTCGATCTCTTTCATGACCGCCTTCAACCGTTCTTCAAAATCGCCGCGGTACCGGGTGCCGGCAAGCAGCGTGCCCATGTCGAGCGAGAAGATCGTGCAGTCCTCTAAAACCTCCGGAACTTCCGACCGGATGATCCGCAGAGCCAAGCCTTCGGCGATTGCGGTCTTGCCGACCCCGGGATCACCAACCAGCAGCGGATTGTTTTTAGAGCGGCGGCACAAAACCTGGATCGTGCGCAGGACTTCCTGCTCGCGGCCAATAAGGGGATCGACCTTACCCTCTTTGGCTTTCTTGTTCAGATCAACGCAGTAGCTCGACAGAGCGTCGGAGTTCTTGCGCTCGCCGTTATCATCGACGCCTTCTTCATCAGCGCCGCGCACGCTTCTCGGTTCGGAGGAACCGGGACGCTTTTGAATGCCATGGCTGATATATTGAACCGCGTCGAAGCGCGACATGTCCTGCTGCTGCAGGAAATAGGCAGCGTGGCTTTCCCGTTCTGCGAAAATCGCAACGAGAACATTGGCGCCGGTGACTTCCTCTCGTCCGGACGACTGGACGTGAACGATCGCCCGGTGGATCACGCGCTGGACGCCGGTCGTCGGTGTCGCCTCGCTGACACCGCGCACCTCCAGGGAGGTCAGCTCTGAGCTGATGTATTCGGTCAGGCGTTCGCGAAGCTCGTCGCTGTCGACGGCGCAGGCTTTTAAAACAGCGCCCGCATCGCGATCATCGATTAACGCGAGGAGCAGGTGTTCAAGCGTCGCATATTCGTGCTTGCGCTCGTTGGCATATTCCAGGGCCCGATGAAGAGTTGCTTCAAGGCTTTGAGAGAATGATGGCACGCCGTGTCCTATTCTTTCTCCATTGTGCATTGCAGAGGATGACCATGCTGACGGGCAAAGTCGATCACCTGCGTCACTTTTGTTTCAGCTACTTCATAGGTATAGACCCCGCACACACCTGACCCCTTCTGGTGCACGTGGAGCATAATGCGGGTCGCGTCTTCTCTTCCTTTACTGAAGTATTTTTCAAGCACATGGACGACAAACTCCATGGGCGTGTAGTCATCGTTCAAAATGAGGACACGATAGAGGTTCGGTTTTTTCGTTTTCGGACGTGTCCGCGTGACGACGCCGGTCTGGCCGTCGCCCCCGTCGTCGTCATCCGGGCCATTCGGCGGTTCGGCCGCCTGCATTGTAAAGCGTCGAGACCCTGCTTGAGTGCCACGCGCCGCTGTGGTCTTGAGCCGCGCATCATCGCCCTCTCGCGTGGTCAGGAGCAAAGGACTGGCCAATTGAGCAGTCATAACGTTGGAAGTTCCCTCTGCGTTACCGTCTGAGCGACCGGCAAGCGGTTTGTCTGGCAGGCAGTCTGTCCGGCAGTTGATCTTGCAATCGGCTACAACCCGCTCGCGACGTATATAGGCACGCAGCAACGAATTGCGACCAGACCGTTGCGTGGTTGGCGTGTGTGCGACCGCAAAGCGGCGTCCCGCGCATCAGACCCGAACGCACCCACAAACACCTGCAGCATCAACCGTTCCAGACGCCTCACCACAAGTTCTGAGCACCATGCCTCAGAAGCGCAAGCGCAATCATCAGGCAGCCTTGCCGCGGCACAGCCCACCCAACACCTATGAAGTAACGGTCACGCACTGCATCGGGATCAGACAAAGCAGCAGCGATCTGGCCCAACGACCCCACACAGGTCCCCCGCCGGTCCCCCACACAGGTCCATGGATGCTTCAAATGCTGAAGATTAGGGCAATTGAGACGAAACCATACGAACCGCTTTCATGGACTGCTTAACCGGGCAGATGCTCCGCTCAGCTAACGTTTGAATAGAGGTTGCCGAGGGATTGCCGCGACCGTGTCCCAATCACGCCGCGTTGGCATGGTCCCTCCAGCAAGCTTGAGACGGTTTCGGGCTTCTCCATAGAGGTCCGGAGGGGAGCCGTCGGCGGGCGTTGACAGACGGATTTTTGGCTGTCGGCGAAACGCGTCAGTTGTTGAGGGGCCGCAGACGAACTGCGGGTGTGGTACGTGGTGGGCGAGTTGAGTTGCAATGGCATGCGCACGGGTCGCAGACGACCACGCGGCGCCGTCATCCTGTTCCGAACTTTGATTGCTGTCTTGATCGCCGTGCTCTTTTCTTCAGCCACGGTATCAGGAGCTGACGCGCGCGCGAAGTCAGCCGCCCTCGTCATTGACGCCAACACCGGTCGCGTTCTTCACGAGCAAAACGCTGATGCCATCCGCTACCCGGCATCGCTGACAAAAATGATGACGCTGTTCATGGTGTTCGAGGCCATTGAACAAAAGCGCATGAGCTACAAAACAATCATTCGGGCGACCAAAGCTGCAACGCGGAAGCCGCCATCGAAGATTGGGCTGAAGGTTGGCGATAAACTGACCGTGCGCCAAGCCGTTGCCGCGCTCGTCACAAAATCAGCGAACGATGTTGCTGCAGCCGTTGCCATTCATCTGGCTGGCAGCGAAGCCGCCTTCGCGCGCCAGATGACCCGACGCGCACGCCAGATCGGAATGCGGAACACCCGCTTTCGAAACGCGTCGGGCTTAACCGACCGCCTGCAACGCACGACCGCGCGCGATATGATCGTGCTCGCCCTTCGCCTTCAGGACGACTACCCCACCCATTTTCGCAACTTTCGGTTGCGGTCGTTCACGTGGCGTGGACGCCGGTTTGGCAACCACAACACGCTCCTTCGTTCCTTCTACGGGACAACGGGCATTAAAACTGGGTACACGCGCGCCTCCGGCTTCAACCTCGTCTCCTCTGTGAAACGCGGTCGGAAGCACGTCGTCGCCGCAGTCTTCGGTGGCCGCACATCGCGCGCGCGAAACGCAAAGATGCGCATTCTCCTGGCGCGGGCGCTCAAGCGTGCCTCCACGCGCAAGACCCGGAAAGGGCGGCCGCTGCTGGTTGCACAACCACGCCCAGTCGCGCGGCCAGCATCGTTGTCGCTCGCATCAATTCGTCCCAAGCCGAAGTCAGTCCGCCGCCAGGCCCGACAGCAAACCCGGCGCCCGACCGCACGGCCAGTTACGCGTCAACTCGCGCGCAAGACAACTCGGGCACCGGCCGCTCCGGCTCGCGCACGAACGGCGAGACCGGCTGACGCACGTGCCGTC
>JBCBWG010000156.1:0-8078 GCA_039817205.1 Pseudomonadota bacterium | reverse complement strand
CATCTTCCCGATCAATTCGCTAAGCGATCAGAGGAGCCGACCCGACGAGCCATGTCAACAAAACCGCCGGAACCAGCTTGATTTTTGCTAAATTCAGCGACGGCACCCAACGGCGATCTTAATTTAGTGTCCGCGTTGGACTAAACACTAACCTGCGCGCGCAGCCTCAGGGTTTCTGCGAAGAACTTCGAAATTGAGTGCGATCGCCGTACAAACCCAAACGAGGTACGGAGCAAACAACCAAACGGCTGTCGAACTGATCGGTTCGGCAAATATCATAAAGCCAAGGATCGTGATCAACATGAGAAACGCATCGACCAATGCGAGGCCGATTTTCTTTAAGCCGAACATAATCCAAGACCAAGCGCCATTAAAGACAAGCTGGGCAATCCAGAAGCCGAACGCGAGACCCGCTCCATCCGCCCGCCAAACCAGCCAACCCGCGTACCCAATCATGATATAAAGAACTGTCCAAACGACCGGGAAGGCCCAATTTGGCGGCGTCCAACCCGGCTTTTCGAGTTGTTCGTACCAAGGACCAGGCGCAAAGATACCGCCTGTCGCCGCGGTTGCAAAAACGGCAATTCCAATGAGAATTGCATCGAGATAGTCCATCATAGCGGCGTTCCTGTTGATGCGTCCGGCGTTTATGTCTCGGCTTCGGTCCGGCGGCGTGGGTGTCGCGCTCTCTGCCGCCGGGACTTAAGCCCTTCGATTGAAAAACGCGACGAAAAAGCCATCGGTTTCATGCTGGCCCGGCGACAGCAGCAATGTTTCGCTGTCACCATTGACCGATGCGATATCTGGCGCCTGCCCAAAAACTGCGGACCACCTCTCAACCCACGATGCGACCTCGAACGCGGGATACGCGTCCCGAAACCACGCCACTTGCTCGGCATTTTCGGATGGGAGCACCGAGCATGTCGCGTAGACGAGCCGACCGCCCGGCGCCACGAGCCCGGCCGCACGCTCAAGAGCCCGACGCTGCTCGGCAATCCGTATGTTCAGTTGTTTCGGCGTCAGCCGCCATTTTGCATCCGGGCGCCGACGCCATGTGCCGCTCCCCGAGCACGGTGCATCGACAAACACAACGTCAAATCGCGCGCCCAACTGATCGAGTTCTTCCTCGCGACCGGCATCGATGACCTGGACGCTGCGAAGCCCCGCGCGCCGTATTCGATCGAAAATCGGTCTTAGCTGCTGTTTGTCGTGATCATAGGCATAGAGCTGACCGGTGTTTTGCATGTCGGCCCCAAGTGCCAGCGTTTTGCCGCCTGCACCTGCACAAAGGTCCAGCACCTGCATCCGAGGCCCGGCGCCAGCAAGCGCTGCTGCGAGTTGGCTGCTCTCATCCTGGATCTCAAACCATCCGCGGCCGTGGGCGCCTTCCGCCTCCACGTTTGGCAAACGACGACTGCCCTCCTGCGCCGGAATGCGCAGTCCGTGCGGGGCCAGTTGCGTCGGCACGCAATCGGTATGGACTAGCGCAGCCGCCGTCTTTTCCCGGTCGGCCTTCAGCGTATTGACGCGAATATCGAGCGGCGCGCGGCGGGCAAAGGCGCGCCCCTCAAAGGCGACCCGATCGTCAGCGCCAAAAGCGACTTTCAGCTGCGGCAAAAGCCAGTCTGGCACGTCGGCACGCACACCAAGGTCAGCACTGTCATCAAGCGTGGCGTGGATCGCTGCTGCCTCGGCATCAGTTACGGGATCGAGCGCGTGTCGGCTGCCATCGGCCATCGCAATCACGCGGTCGGGCGAGACGCTAAAGGCTTCCGCGGCAACACCGAGGACCAACGCCCGCGGGGCCTCGCCGCCAAGACGAGCGGCAACAGACCGCCGCTGACGCATCGCATCGTAGACGAGATTGCCGATAGCCGCGTTGTCGCCGGAGCCCGCAAATCGATGACTGCGCCGCCAATCGCTGAGCGCACTTGCGATCGGCCGGTGCCGGTTGAGCACCTCCTCGAGAACTTCGGTTGCAGCCCGGAGCCTTGCGCCCGGTGTCATGTCATCGCTCCAAAAACTGCGCCGTACGCGTGCCGTTGTTTGCCAGGTGCGATCGGATCAAAAACCAACGACGAGGATGCGCCATGCCAGAGCAATCCACATTATGATCAGAGCCACAAACCCGACAATAAAGGTGAGACCGCGCACCATCACGTTGTCGGTGAAGAGATGTGCGCCCGTATGCGCAAAGCGGCTTGCGACAAAGATCGAGGCCACAACAAAGAAGGTGAGATCGACGTTGCGGGTCACGAGCGCGAAGGCTGTGACGGCGTAAAAAAGAACCGGCAACTCAAATTGGTTCTTGAAATTGCGCGACGTCTTGGCGGCTGCGTGATCCCAATCGGCATCGGTGGCATCCGCCATATCCTGGACCGACTTTCCGCGCGTCTTCAGGGACACCTGGCGCCGCACAATCAAGACGACCATCGTCAACACGGCCAAAAGCACCTGCGCGAAAACGGGCAGGAGGATCAGGTTCTGGGCCATGCGCATCTACGCTTCTTCAACCCCGGGATCATCCATCAGATCGCGATACCACTGGATCATGCACCACCCGGGTAGTTCGGGCTCTCGCGCGTGATTGAGATGCCATGCGCATGGCTTTCGCGGATCGCTGCCGGTGACACGCGCACGAATTGGGCACGTCCCTGAAGCTCGTTGATGGTTGCGGCGCCGACATAGCCCATGCCCGCGCGCACGCCGCCGGTAAGCTGGTGCAAGACCGCGCCGAGCGGGCCTTTGTAGGCGACCTGACCTTCGATGCCTTCCGGCACGAGCTTCAAAGTATCGCGCACTTCTTGTTGGAAGTAGCGATCCGCCGAGCCCCGCGCCATAGCACCGACCGAGCCCATACCGCGGTACGATTTGTAGGTCCGCCCCTGGTAGAGATATGTCTCGCCCGGCGCTTCGTCTGTGCCCGCGAGTAGCGAGCCGACCATGACGCAAGACGCACCGGCCGCCAGCGCTTTGACGACATCGCCTGAAAACTTGATGCCGCCGTCGGCGATCACGGGCACGCCGTTTTTCTCAGCCGCGTCGACGCAATTGATAATCGCTGTCAACTGCGGCACGCCAACGCCTGCCACAATACGCGTGGTGCAGATTGAGCCGGGACCGATACCGACTTTGATGGCGTCGGCGCCAGCATCGATCAGTGCCTTTGTGGCGTCGCCTGTTGCCACGTTGCCGGCAATGACCTGTGTGCTGTTCGACAGTTTCTTGATCCGCGAAACAGCAGCCAGAACCTTTGCGGAGTGACCGTGTGCTGTGTCGACAACGACAAGATCAGCACCAGCTGCGATTAAGCGTTCGGTGCGCTCAAACCCATCTTCGCCAACGGTCGTTGCGGCGGCGACGCGGAGCCGGCCCTGCTCGTCTTTGCAAGCGTCGGGATGACGTTGCGCCTTTTCGATGTCCTTGACCGTTATCAGTCCAACGCAGCGGAACGCTTCGTCGACGACGATCAGTTTCTCAATGCGATGCTGGTGCAGAAGTCGCTTGGCTTCATCGCGCGTGACACCCGCCTTGACCGTGACGAGGTTGTCCTTGGTCATCAGTTCCGAAACCGGTTGTTCCGGGTTGGTCGCAAACCGAACGTCGCGGTTGGTGAGAATGCCAACCAGACGCCCGTTGGCTTCCTCAACGACCGGGACGCCTGAAATCGTGTGGTGCTCCATCAGGTCCCAGGCCGCCTGCAGCGTTGCGCCGGGAGCGATGGTCACGGGATTGACGACCATCCCGCTCTCAAACTTTTTGACCGCCTCCACCTCACGCGCCTGGTCGACCGGCTCCAGGTTTCGGTGAATGACGCCGATGCCTCCTGCCTGGGCCATGGCAATCGCCAATCGGGCCTCAGTCACTGTGTCCATCGCTGAGGACAGGATCGGGATGTTCACGGCGACCGACTTCGTCACCCGCGAGGATACGGTGACTTCGCCTGGCATCACCGAGGACGCCTGAGGCACCAGAAGGACATCATCGAACGTGAGTCCAACATCGGTCGGAATAGACGGGGTCGAGGTCATGGCTTTGGCGCTCCCGGTCGCAGCTTTCCCGGCGGCGCCAGTTACGGGCCGAAATTGGCGCCCGCCCTTGGAATTTTGAACGCACGTATCATGCGGAACGGATCAGGGCAAAGGCTGTGCGGGGAACACACGTCACCGTCACGTTCGCCGCGCCCGTTGGAGAGTGCACGCGGCTCCAACGCCGACGGTCGCGGCTGTTGTCTAACCGATCACAGCGAGCGCCTGGTCCAGATCGCCAATCAGATCGGCTGGTTCCTCAAAGCCAATGTGAAGCCGCGCGATCCGGCCACCGGACCATCCATTGACCCGATTGTAGACCATAACCAGGCTCTCGAACCCGCCCCAGGATGCCCCAAGACCAAACAACTGCAGGCTGTCTGCAAAACGATTAACATCGTCCTGGGTCACGCCGTCATGGAACACAATCGATAGGAGGCCGTTCGCTCCTGCAAAATCGCGACGCCAGAGCGCGTGATTTCGGTCGCCCTCGCGGGGCGGATACAGCACTTCAGCAACTTTTGGGTGCGTCGCCAGCCAATTGGTCACGATCGCTGTATTCTCTGCATGTTGGCGAAGACGCGCTTCGACCGAGCGCAGGCCGCGGAGCGCCTGATAGGCATCATCGGGGCTGACGGTCTGGCCCAGCAGCTCGCTATCGGTTCTCAACTGTTTCAAGTACCGCGCGTTTGACGTGACCGAGCCCATCATGATGTCGGAGTGGCCGGCGACATACTTGGTGATCGCAACGACGGAAATGTCAGCACCAAGCGGGATTGGCCGGTACATGCCGGGGCATCCCCACGTGTTGTCGACGACCAGCGGAATGTCGCGCGATTGCAAAAGTGCGCTGAGCGCCGGTAAATCTTGAATGTCGAAGATGATCGATCCCGGGTTGTCGAGATACACCATCCGCGTGTTTGACCGCAGCCGCGCAACGACCTCATCGTGGCCTCTCGGATAGAACTCGCAGTCGATCCCGCGCTGTGGGAGATACTGCTCCGCAATCGCGCGCGCCGGACCGTAAACGCTGTCCGCGAGCAGGACGTGATCACCGGGGCGGAGAAGCGACAAAAACGGATGGGCAACGGCCGCAAGCCCGGTCGGAAACAGGAGCGTCCCAGCGCCACCTTCGATTTGCGTGATCGCGTCTTCAAATTTGAAAGTCGTCGGCGTGCCCTTCGCGCCGTAACGGAAGACCCGTTCACCGCTCTCATTCAGCGCCCGCGTCTCTTGCATCGTCTGAACGCTATCGAAGAGAACGGTCGACGCCCGCACGATAGGTGGATTGACCGACTTCCGCGGGTCAGTTGTTTCGTTGCGGCTTATGTGCACAAGGCGAGTTTTATAGGCGCGCGTTTCATGGGCGCGGGTCTTATCGGCGGACATTCGCTCGTGATCTCCTTGGCATACGTGTCACCAGCTGACCTCAAATGGCTGGGAGCCAGACCATGCCGACATTGTGGTGCCCGGCGCAAGCACCCGGGCTGGCAACCATCGCTTTCGGCAAGCTGATCTGTTCGCGCTTGGAATTGCGGGGCTCGGTTGCGATAACGCCGGTCCCGAACGCTTTTTCAATTCACCCCATCTTCCACATGTGAGGACACCACCTTGCCAGGTCCCCTGTCGCATCTTCGTGTGCTGGATCTTTCGCGCGTTCTGGCGGGCCCGCTCGCAGGTCAACACCTCGCCGACATGGGCGCCGACGTGATCAAGGTCGAGCGCACCGGCACCGGAGACGACACGCGCGCCTGGGCCCCACCGTTTGTTGCCGAGCCCAGCGATGGCGACCCGGGCCTGTCCGCCTATTTTATGGCAGCCAATCGGGGCAAACGCTCGCTCGCCGTTGACCTGACACAGGACGAAGGCGCAGCCCTTGTCCGCACCCTCGCCGCGAAAGCAGACGTGATCCTCGAAAATTTCAAGGTCGGTGGCCTCGTCAAATATCGGCTCGATTACGACAGCGTCCGGGCCACCAATCCAAGCGTCGTCTACTGCTCCATTACCGGCTTCGGCCAGGACGGCCCCTACGCGACGCGCGCTGGCTATGACTTTCTCGTCCAGGGCATGGGCGGTCTCATGAGCATCACGGGCGACACGGACGCGGCGGGCGGCGAGCCCATGAAAGTCGGCGTCGCTATTGCTGATCAGATCTCGGGTCTGAACGCACTGACAGGGGTTCTCGCAGCTCTCGTCCGTCGCGAGCGCACTGGCGAAGGCGAGCGCATTGATGTGGCGCTCTTAGATTCAACAATCGGCGCACTCGCCAATCAGTCGGCGACCTTCCACGCAACCGGCCAGGCGCCGGGTCGCATGGGCAATGCACATCCAACCGTTGTGCCCTATCAGGTGTTCAAGACAGCCGACGGCCATATCATTCTGGCGGTCGGGAATGACGGTCAGTTCGCTCGCTTCTGCGAGGTCGGAGGTCTCGATCACGTGGCCGCCGATCACCGTTACACAACCAACGCGGGACGCATCATCAATCGCGAGACGCTCATTCCAGAACTGGAGCGCACGTTTCTAAAACGTACGTCGGCCGACTGGATCGCATCTCTCGAAGCCGCTTCCGTTCCGTGCGGACCGATCAACACCATCGACGAGGTTTTCGCCGACGATCAAGTTCAAGCACGGCAAATGCAACGCCACCTCGAAGCACCGAGACTGGGACACGTTGCCGTGACCGCCAATCCCATCCGGCTTGCTTCTCACGACACAACACATGCGGGCGCGCCGCCGCGATTGGGGCAGCACACGCGGGACGTCTTGCGAGGTGAGCTTGGGTTTGACGATCACACGATCAGTGATCTGGCCGAGCGAGATATCATACAGGTCTGGCCGCGCGCGTGAGCCCATGCCAAAAACTTAGGCGGTCAATTGGGTGCGCCCGGGCCGCTCCGTCCACCCTGTCGTTTGAAGTGACCTCATGCCCGACACCGTAGCACGCGCCGCCATTGCCTATCACGAACTCGACCCGCCCGGGAAAATTGAGATCCGCGCAACCAAACCGGTTGCCAACCAAAGCGATCTGGCACTCGCCTACTCACCGGGCGTCGCGCATGCATGCCTCGCGATTGCGGACGACCCATCGCAAGTCTCGAAATTGACCGCACGCGGCAACCTCGTCGGCGTCATTACCAATGGAACAGCTGTCCTTGGCCTCGGCAACATTGGACCCCTCGCCTCCAAACCGGTGATGGAAGGTAAGGCGGTTCTATTCAAAAAATTCGCAGGCATTGATGTCTACGACATCGAAGTCGACGAGACGGACGTCGATGCGTTTGTCGAAGCCGTGGCTCGGCTTGAGCCGACATTCGGCGGCATCAACCTCGAAGATATAAAAGCGCCGGAATGCTTCGAGATCGAGCGCCGCCTCAAAGAGCGCATGAACATTCCAGTGTTCCACGACGACCAACACGGAACCGCGATCGTTGTCGCAGCCGGCATCCTGAATGGGCTCAAGGTCGTCGGCAAAAACATCGAGAATGTTACGCTTGTCTCGTCCGGTGCGGGCGCAGCAGCCCTCGCCTGTCTTAACTTGCTCGTCGCCCTTGGTTTGCCGCGCGAGAACATCACCGTCACCGACATCGAAGGCGTCGTCTATCAGGGCCGGACCGCGCTCATGGACGATTACAAAGCGCCGTTTGCCCGCGAAACGTCGGCGCGCACGCTCGACGAAGTCATCGGTGGCGCGGATGTCTTTCTGGGCCTTTCGGCAGGCGGTGTACTCAAGCCGTCGATGGTCGAGAAAATGGCGCCGAAACCTTTGATTTTCGCGCTCGCCAATCCGACGCCTGAGATCATGCCGGAGGAGGTCTATGCCATTCGGCCGGACGCGGTCATGGCATCAGGGCGCACCGACTTTCCCAATCAGATCAACAATGTCCTTTGCTTCCCATTCATTTTCAAAGGCGCCATTGATGTTGGCGCGACAGTCATCAATGAAGAGATGAAGACGGCCGCCGTTGTCGCCCTTGCAGGCATCGCCGAAGAGGTCGCCTCGGATCTGGTTCTACAGGCCTACGGCGCAGAACAGCTCGTCTTTGGCCC
>JBCBWG010000155.1:0-8136 GCA_039817205.1 Pseudomonadota bacterium | reverse complement strand
TGCGATCCATGGCGGCGCGAAACTTCTCGCGGTCCTCAGCCATCTCGATCGCATCGGCCTTCGCGCCAATCATTTCCACATTGAGCCGGTCGAGTGTGCCGTTCTCGAAAAGCGCGAGTGCCGTATTTAACGCCGTCTGCCCCCCCATCGTCGGCAGAATGGCGTCGGGGCGTTCCTTTTCAATGATTCGCGCGACGATCTCGGGCGTGATCGGTTCGACATATGTCGCATCCGCCATATCGGGATCGGTCATGATCGTGGCCGGGTTGGAGTTCACCAGGATAATCCGGAACCCCTCGGCCTTGAGCGCTTTACACGCCTGCGTTCCCGAGTAATCGAACTCGCAGGCCTGGCCGATCACGATTGGGCCCGCGCCCACGATCAGAATGGACTGGATGTCGGTGCGTCTTGGCATGGGTTTCCGGCGCTCTGGCTAAACGGAGAGGGCTATAGGCGAGCCCGCCTGCTTTGGCTACCCGGTGTCCACGTCATCGGCGCGTTCGATCACGTCACCCGGGGAAAGCTGCGCCCGCGCGCCAGCGCGGCCGAGAGGAACGGCATGCGGGCGCCGTGACGACTGGCGGCCGCTCCCGGAACGTTTCGCGATTGTCTTCAACGGTGTCAGGGCAGCAATTTCGCTTTGCGCACCCGCGCCCTTTAGAAAAAAAGACGTCAGCGGAGATCGCAGCAGTTGTTCTGCGTTCGGCTTGCGCTGATCAACCTTGGGGCCGGATCAAGCGCCATCAATTGTCAAACGGCGCCACCCTCGTAGTAGACGTTCACCACGTGGCGGGCTTCGGCGAAAAAGAGCCAGCGCTCGACAAAGACACCAGCGGCGGCAGATGTGACGGCTGCGAGCGTCAGGACAACCGCGATCGCTCCGCCGCTCGTGAGCAGTGCCAGCAAGAGGCATAAAGCCGGCACCACCGCAAGCAACGCGACACTGACACCGCGCAAGCGCTCTGCGTGCTTACGGGCAACTTTGTAGCCCATCTCTCGCATGACGAAGTTTGCCTGCGTATGTGGCGGGTCGAGTGGGCGAACTGTGCCGCCGTCGAGCCCAAGCCCAGTTGCAGCCTCAGCCGTCCACGCCCGTTTCCGACCGTCCACATCCGACCAGTAAAACACTTTGATGAGCCAAGCGCCGCCGAGCGCCGGAATTGCAAGAGCTGCAACCCACGGGACGGTGCCGGTGAACAAAGCTGTGAGGAGCGCGAATAGAACGCCGCCTGTGGCGATCGCCAGAACGACATACGCCCACGGGACAAGCGGCCGGTTCCAAGCTGGGATCGTGCCGAGCGACGCGTAGATCATGCCGGTGCACCACACCGTGACAGCAGCACCGATAATCGCAAAATCGGCGGCCAGGATGACCCGCAAAGTCGCGCTTTGGTCGATGAGCCAAAACAGACCAAACAAGCCGATTGGCGCGAACGTGATGACTGCGGCGACACCTTCGCGCGACAGCCATGATGTCTCCCATTGGGAGAACGCACGCCATGCGCGTTCTGGACGCCCGAGGTGGAGCAGCGAGGACATCAACCCACCGGCGATCAAGGCAAGTGCCAGCCCAAAGGCTGCGACAGTGAAGGCGGTGCCCTGGGGCAAACCGCCAACAATCGCGGCAAATGCGAGCCACGCGACAAGGCCGTAGCCGGCGCCGGATGCGGTGGTGAAAAAGATGACCGAATAAGCAGGATGCATGGACTTGGACTCAGCGGCTCAGGACTTTGTCGGCCCAAGCAAACAATTTTTCGACGGCGCCGTTTGGCGTGTCGATCGGTTCAGCTGCAAACTTTGGGACGGCCAAGCTGCTTGCCGCATCGTCACGCTTCGCGCGCGGCGGCAGGTACTTGTTGACCGGCTTGTAGCCAAACTCGGGGAGGAGATCGAAACCACCACGATCGGCGACCAGCTTGGAGACGTCACTGTCTGGGTTGCCAATGTCGCCAAAGTGTCGAGCGCCCGTCGGGCAGGCTTTGACGCAAGCTGGCACGCGGTCCTCAGGTTCAAACGTTTCGTTGTAGATCCGGTCAACACAAAGCGTGCACTTCTTCATTACGCCAGATGTGTAGTCGTATTCCCGGGCGCCGTAGGGGCAAGCCCAGGAACAGAGCTTGCAACCGATGCAGGTCTCAGGATTGACGAGAACGATCCCGTCTTCTGCGCGCTTGTACGATGCCCCGGTTGGACAAACGGTGACGCAAGCCGGCTCCTCGCAATGAAGGCACGAGCGAGGGAAGTGCACCGTCCGGCTCGTCGTCCCGTCGCCGGTGTCGACCTCGTAGGAATGGATGCGATTGAGCCATGAGCCGTGTGGGTCGTCACCAACCGGATCTTCATCGGACAAAGGGGCCGAATAGCCGCCCGTGTTCCACTCTTTGCAGCTCGTTGCACAGGCCTGGCAGCCAACGCACGTATCGAGGTCGATGACCAACCCGAGCTTTTTCCCAGTTGTTTGCGGGAGCGTTGTCATTCCGCGGGCTCCATCGTTTTCGTCTTCACGTTTGTGCCCGTCGGTTCAAAGAACGGCTCCACGTGACCGGTGCTTGCGTCCGCCTTCTCGATGGAAACACGAAGATCAAACCAAGCGGCCTGACCTGTGATGGGGTCCGAGTTCGAGTAGCGGTAACCGCCGCCGCCTTTCGGCAAGAGTTCGGAAATGAGGTGGTTCAAAAGGAAGCCATGCGTGAACTCAGGCGCATCCTGGTCGAGTCCCCAAGCACCGCGGCGTTTCCCAATGGCGTTCCACGTCCAGACGGTATCGGGGTTACATCCATCCATGATGCGGACCTGACATTTTACGCGCCCCTCGTGCGAAGTCAGCCAAACCCAGTCATCGTCCACGAGGCCGTTTTTCGCCGCGAGTGATTTGTGCACATACAGCCGGTTTTCAGACGTGATCTGGCGGAGCCACGCGTTCTGACTGCCCCATGAATGGTACATGTGCATGGGCCGCTGCGTAATCGCGTGAAGCGGGAACTCTGCCTCATCGATCATGCTGCCTTCGAACGGCTCGTACCAGATGGGCAGCGGGTCGAAGTACGTCTTGATGCGGTTCCGATGGCTGTCGGGCGGTTGGCGATCCCCGTGCCCTTCTGCTGCCAGACGAAACGCTTGAATTGGCTCACAGTAGAGCTGGAAGATCGTTGGCAGCGGCTCAACGCGGAAGCCGACGTCAACGGCCCAGTCGAGATAAGCTTTGTTGGCGTGCTTGAAATAGGCCTGTTCCGGCGCAAGCTCGTGGGCATAGAACGCGCCGTTTTCCCGGTACCGATCAAGCTGATTGGGATTCACAGCGCCACGACCGAAGGTGTCACCTTTTTCGCCGCGCCAACCGGCCAGCGGTCCAACACCCGGCTTCCGCTCATGGTTCGTCATGTAGTCGGCATAGCCACCCGGGTATTTGGGCGAACCATCATCATTGACGAAGCCCGGCAGGCCGCAGCGGGCGCCGAGTTCAATGAGCGCTTCCTGGAAGCCACGTACGTCTCGGTCGGGCTCGACCACCGGATGCCGAATAGCGTCGGCCGCCATTTCTGCAGTCGAGATCGGCCGATCGAGAAGCGAAATACAGTCCCACCGCTCGAGGTAGGTCGTGTCCGGCAAAATCAGATCAGCGTATGGCACCATCTCGGATTGATAGGCGTCCGAGTAGATAATCTTCGGGATCACGTAGTCCCCGTTCTCATCTTTCGCCGTCAGATTGTCGATCGTGCCCGGCACGTTCATCGACGAGTTCCAGGCCATGTTGGCCATGTACATGAACAGGACGTCGACGCCGTAAGGATCCTTCGTCGCCGCGTTGTTGATGACCATATGCATCAGCCCGTGAGCTGACATCGGCGCATCCCAACTAAACCCCTTATCGATGCGATTCGGGTTGCCCTCCTGGTCGAGAAGAAGATGCTGTGGCCCAAGCGGGAAGCCAAGATGCGGTCCGCCGAGCGGCTCATCAGGGCGAATTTGCTCGGACGAACCGTGCGGCAAAAGCCATGGCGGGGCCTGGCGTGGATAAGGGGGCTTGTAGCGGAACCCGCCTGGGCAATCGATTGAGCCAAGCAGGATCTGCAGGATGTGGATCAAGCGGCAGGTCTGGAAACCGTTGGAGTGAGCCGAGATCCCACGCATGGCATGCATCGAGATCGGGCGACCAATCATCTTCTCCTGGCGGCGCCCGGCCCAATCGGTCCAGGGTTGATCAATGACGATTTCCTGCTCAAACGCGACATCGGCAAGCTCTGCCGCTAAACGACGGGTCTGCTCGGCCGGAACGCCGGTCGTCTCAGCGACACGCTCCGGCGACCACTCATCACCGAGGTAGCGTTCCGCCATCAGTTCAAAAACGGGCCGCGCTGTCCGGCCATCGTCCAGCGTCCGCGCGCCAACCAGTGCCGGTGCAATATCGGCCCGGAGCCCGCTCGCAAACCCCGAACTTGTATTGTCATAGACCAGCGGGTTGCCGTCGGCATCGCGCGCGAAGAGCCCGTGATCTGCTGCGCCCGGGTCCTGGATCACGAGCCACGGCGCGTTCGTGTAGCGAACGAGATAATCGAGATCGATTTTCTGGTTCTTGAATAACTCATGGATGATCGCGCCGACGAACAACCCATCCGTGCCGGGGCGCACGCCGACCCATTCGTCGGCAACTGCGTTGTAGCCGGTCCGCACCGGATTGATCGAGACGACCTTCGCCCCGCGTTCCTTGAGGCGGCCGATCCCCATCTTGATCGGGTTCGATGCGTGGTCTTCGGCAACGCCAAATAACATGAAATATTTGGTGTGATCCCAATCGGGGTCGCCAAATTCCCAAAACGCGCCGCCGAACGTGTAGAGCCCGCCAGCCGCCATGTTGACGGAGCAAAAGCCGCCGTGCGCTGCGAAATTCGGCGTCCCGTATTTCATCGCCCAGAAGCCGGTGAGCGACTGGCTCTGGTCGCGTCCGGTGAAAAACGCGAGGCGTTTCGGGTCGTTCTTGCGAACCGTTGAGAGCCAATCCGTGGCAATCCCGAGGGCCTCGTCCCAGCTGATTTCTTCAAACTCTCCCGATCCGCGCGGTCCGACGCGCTTCATCGGCGCCCGCAATCGGGCTGGCGAATAATGCTGCATGATGCCGGCGGACCCCTTGCCGCACAGCACGCCTTTGTTCACCGGGTGATCGCGGTTGCCCTCAATATAACGAACCTTGCCGTCCTTCAGGTGGACTTTGATCCCGCACCGACACGCGCACATGTAGCAGGTTGTTGTTTTGACCTCATCGGCAGACGGCTCATTGAGCGCAACTTGAGGCTCGGTCGGGGACATGCAGTCAGACCCTCCGTGTGGTCGGTGCAGAATGGATGTTCGTGGGGCCCACGCAGAGTTACGACGTACGCGCTCCAACGTGGACGATCATTATTGCAGCTGATCTCATCCGCGCCAAGCCCACGGGAAGTCGCATGGTCGACACCCATTCAGACTATCCCGTGGTCTGTTTAAAGCGCGCTTTGGCTTGACCGCAGCTTGCAATGGCTCATCATCGCCTCGTCTCAACAAATCCAAGCCCATTCGGCCCGGAGGGTTTCGTTATGACGTTTGTCTCGCGTGCTGGTCCTGCTTCAACCGCCCAGTACTTTCGCGCATTTCGACAGACGGTGCTGACGTGCGCCGTTCTGGTTATCACTGGGCTCATCTCAGCGTTCGGTGCTTTTGCTCAATCAGATGCGCCCGCGAACGCCGCGCCGAAGGCTGAGGCGCCAAAGCCCGCCGACGACAAATGCCTGGCATTGGCAGACGTGAGGATACCTGGCGGGACGGTACCTGGCCGGACAGTACCTAGCTTGTCCATCCATCGGGTTGCCGCGACGCCGGCCAAGCTTTTACCCTACCAAATCCGGCTCAAATTTTTGGGGCATGCGACGTTTCTTATCGAGAGCGCAAAGGGTGTGAAAATCGCAACGGACTATGCCGTCCCGATTTTTCCTCCCGATACGCCAAATATCGCGACGATGAATAATGCGCATTCCTCGCATTTTACCTACACGCCACAGAAAGAGATCGCCCACGTTCTGCCCGGCTGGAACGATCAAGGTGGTGCGATCATCCACGACATGACAGTCGAAGATGTGCGCGTGAGGAACGTTCCGACCAACGTCCGGTCTTGGAATGGTGAGACGCGCGAGTTCGGCAATTCGATCTTTGTTTTCGAGATTGGGGCGCTTTGCGTGGCCCACCTCGGGCATCTTCATCATCCACTGACGACGCAACAATTGGCGAGTGTTGGCCAGATGGATGTGGTCTTGGCCCCGGTCGATGGCTCATTCACGCTCGATACGCCGGGCATGCTTGAGGTGATTAAGACAATGAACCCGCGCGTTGTCGTGCCGATGCATTATTTCACGCCGACCACGCTCAATCGCTTTTTGACGCTCGCTGGCACCAACTACGGGGTCAAAATGATGGACAAAGCGGAAATCATCGTCTCGAAAGACGCGCTCCCGCTCAAAACCGAGATCTGGGTACTGCCCGGTTATTGACCCCCAAACCTGTTTTCGGCAGCAAACGAAACGGTGGGGGCCTCGTCCAGACCGCTTTGACCGGCAACGGCCGTCGATCTGCCGACAAATGGCGTGAGTCCCGCTAACTGCGTGTTCTGTTAACTGCATGTTCTGTCAAATAATTGCGCTTATCGTTGCAGGATCGTCGTCGAGTAGCAGTCCCAGTATGGTTGAGCAGACAACAACGGGTCTTAACACCCGCGCACGGTTCGCCGTCGCGCGCGACCCTGATGCTCCGCGTTCACGCCGACGACTGTCGCGTTTCATCGTGGGTCTCTGCTTTGGCATGATGGCCTGCTCGGCTGGAGCTGTGGCACAGACGGCGGGTGTTTCGGCCGCCGAGGCGACAGATCAATCATACGCGCGCGTTCTGGTTTGGAGCGTCCTTATTGCCTCAATGCTCGGCCTCGCCTATTTCGGCTGGCGTGCCTTCCAAACCAGTCGCCCGCACACGGCGGATCCCGACGGTCCGGCCGACGCAACAAACGGCTCCGATGGGGCTTCAACAGATCGCCCGCCAGGCGCGGGTATCTCGCCACTACGTGCAGCCCTCACACGCTACAGATCGGCGATTGTCGCAACAGCCATCTTCAGCTGCTTGATCAACGTTCTCATGCTAACCGGCGCGTTCTTCATGCTGCTCGTTTACGACCGCGTGTTGCCGAGCCAAAGCGTGCCAACACTCTATGCCTTGGCGCTCATCGCGCTGTTTTTGTTCGTCAGCCAAGGCATTCTAGATGCCATCAGAAGCAGACTACTCTCGCGCTTGAGCATCGCCTACGACCTCGACCTCGGCCCTCGCATTCTGTCAGCCGTTTACCGGGTCCCGGCTCACAAAGTCGGCGGCGACGGTCTTCAGCTGATGCGAGATCATGACCGAATCCGCGGGTTTATCGGTTCACCCGGTCCGGTTGCATTTTTCGATCTGCCTTGGATGCCGATCTATCTCTTGGTGATCTTCCTCCTGCACCCGCTGCTCGGATGGGCCGCATGCGGCGGTGCAATCGTACTCGTTCTGCTGACACTCGCATCCGAGTATCTTTCGAAGGCGCCGTTGAAGGATCTCTCGCAAACCAGCCAGGCCCGCTACAAGATTGCCGAAGCTGTGTACCGGGCCGCCGATGTTGTCCGCTCGATGGGGCTCGGCGATCGCGTCCGTGCGATCTGGGAAAAAGCGAACGCAGACCACGCCCACTATAACACTGTCGCAAGCGACATCGCCGGCGGGCTCAGCACGACCGCCCGCACGCTGCGGCTGATCCTTCAATCGGCCGTTCTCGGTCTCGGCGCCTATCTCGTGCTCCAGGGCGAAGCGAGCGCCGGTGTCATTATCGCCGGCTCTATTCTGACGTCGCGCGCCCTTGCGCCATTGGATGCAGCCATTGCCCATTGGAAAGCGTTCGTCGGCGCACGTGAGAGTTGGGACCGGCTGAGACGCGTGTTTCTGGAACTCCGCGAAAGCGCGACGCCGCAGGCTAAGCTGGCCAAGCCCTCTAAATCGCTGGACGTCTCGGAGTTGACCGTTCGCGATCCCATCTCCGGCGATCCTATCATTTTCAACATTTCGTTCCGCGCCGAGGCTGGTGACGCAATTGCAATT
>JBCBWG010000154.1:0-8163 GCA_039817205.1 Pseudomonadota bacterium | reverse complement strand
TCGCGTTCGACGGCCAGGTCGTCTGAGACGCGGTGCTCGTCAATGCGATCTTTGAGTTCGGTCGCGATCTCCACAATGCGTTCTAAGAGCAGATTGAATTTGGTCGCCGGATTGACTGTTTCGGCGAGACGCTGCGCGAGGTGGGTCGCGCCGCCGTCGTTCGGGCCAACCAAACTATCCCATGCAGCGTCCGGTGACACGAAGTGCCGCGCGACCGCATCGGTATTCAGAAAGGCCCGTCGCCATGTTTCGAGCCGCTCAGCATAAGCTGGCGCAATCCCGGTCTCAACGAGCACACCGGACTGCTCTTTGCGGTCGAACAAAGGCGAGTCGCCAACGAGTGGATTACGATACCAATGACAGTTTTGAAACGGCCCATGTCTGTCCCATTGGGTCGGCCACAGATCGCTTGGGAAATTATTGAAATACTTCGTGAAGTGAGATTCGATAACTGTCGCGAGCCGCTCTTCTGGCGGCAACTCCCCGCGCTTCGGCAAGAGCACCAAATCAGCTAGTGTGAAGACCACAAATAGGGTGTTCACCCCCGTACGCGCAGCCGGTGACGAGCCGAGCGTCGTCGAGATCCAATCGTAGATTGTATGCTTGAGGCCCGGCACATTTGACGTATCGGGCCGACGACAAAGGACGACGGCCGCGAGGTCCTGGTTTCGCGCATACTTCTGGAACAACACATCGACCTTGCCACGAAGATAGAGCTTCGCAACGCCGTCGAGTGGATCATCTGGTTTTTGAGCCGCGATCGCCTCATCGACGCTGTTCATCGGTTCTGGATTGCGAGCGCCCGGAAAGTCCAGAAGATCGCAACTGTCCATTGCGCCACCGGGCGCCGCTGTAAGCTGCATATAAATTTCAGCTGTGAGAGCACACAACGTGGCGCGACCAACCGACGTTTGTCGCTGCCCATCGACCGTCATCACGGTGAGTGAGGTGTCCATTTCGGTCGCAAACCCGGACAGGTTTTCGACGTCCACAATCGATTTGTCTCTCGGCTGGATCGCGTCGATGCCGGCTAGGACGCCCTGGGCGTGTCCAAGCGCTTCTAATATACCGAGCAAGTGTTTGGCTGCGGCCGAGAGATGCGGATCATCCAGCCAGAGTAGGCTGTAAAACCGCAGGCGCCCATGCAGAGGAAGATCCGGCAGGAGGCTCTCGATGTCGTTCCAAAAAGCAGCGTTAAGGCTCGTGAGTTTGCCCGCAGTTTCGTAGTCGGTGTTCACCGTTTCTCGAAGGGCTACAACGTCATCGCCATGGAGATGACTGGCAGCACCCCGGTGGCGCTGTGCTTTCAGGTCGGCGAGCACGGACTGTACCGCGCTTTCAGATGCGCTGTCTGTTTGCTTTTGAGAGATGCCCGTGAAGAACGTCCGCGAGAAAATTGTAACGATATCGAGCTCTGTGAGGAGTTCGAGATAAACGGGAAGGTCAGTTCGTGTCGCCGGAGCTGCTTTCGCGGAAAACCGGGTCACAAGCCCAGTCGACTCGCGACCGCCACCAGGATCAAGGTCTGCCATGAAGTCGAATTCGTTCGCGCCAAATTGGACGCGAACGGTGTCATTCCTACCTCGTGCAATTGTCGAGACAAGGTTTGACTTACCAGACTGGCTCTCACCGTAGATCGCGATCGACGCCGGCCGCTCACACGCTTTGCGGATCACGCGTGCGCGGCGCCGCAAACCGCTAACATCGCGCAAGAGCGACGCCGGATCGGATTGCACGTGATCCGGATACTTGCCAGCCCACTCGATCAACCCGGTCGCCGCCTCAAGAACGCGCGATGAAACGTCTTTGGCTTTGGCTTGCGTTTCCGTCGCAATCATTCTCTGACCTCAAAGACTGAGCAGGGGTGTTGACGCCTGTCCGATGTCGGCATCGAACCAACCTTGCGAGACTGATCAACTGGTTTTAGACGAACTGCTATGGCGAAACATCGCCATGAATTCCTGAACTTGATTGACATCGAATATACCGGCGTCGAGCCAGTGCTGTTCGCCCTTCCGGCCTGCCGCTGACAACGTCTGCAAGCGGAGACTGAGCGCCGATTTAACAGACCGCCCAGTTGCGTCTTCCGCACTCGTGATGGTGAGCGCTGTCGGATCTTTCTCACTCGGCACTTTGAGCGAAAGGGTGACGCGGATCGGGGCTTGGGGACGGACCGCCTCTCCCATTGTTTCGTCACTATATCGGAGATCGTAATACGGTGTTGCCTGCCAGCGTCCATGGCGCATTTGACGGAAACCAATCTGTGTTGGGTACGTGAAGGAAATTTCCTTCTCGATGATCGCGCCGGCCATATCGTCTGAGTCGAAATCGACATCAGCGAAATAGACTTCGCTCGGCTCAATCCGGTAGTTGCGAACCGGGCCGATGTGACGCGCTGTTGAGCGCATATGCAGCCGGTTCGAATGGAGAAAGAAATTCTGCAAAACGCCTTCGGACATCGCACAGATCATCGCGCCAACAGAGACCGTCATTTTGGGATCGTGGACCCGATTGTCGATCCTCTGGAACGGATACCACGGCCCAACGCGGTAGTCGTGCATCGGGATGAGGCGATGCGGCGCAATGGGCAGGTGAGACAAGAGGATCTTCTTGAGCGCAGGCAATCTCGACGGCCGCCCCGCAAGGAGTAGAAAATCGCAGGAATGGGCATAGACGATCTCAGCAAGATCGATGACGACCGAGCCCATCACGCTTGAGACCACGTCCTCAACGCTCTGCGCAGACGCCGTGATGCTCAAGTCAAATAGAGACGTCTCGAATATGCGGCCGCCGCGCTCATCCTTCCGACGCGCGTGCTGATCGAGTTGCGATCGCGCGCGATCGTCCGCGGTTGCGAGGTCATCGATTGAAATCGTGGAGACGCCGTTCGGTTCAGCGCCTGGGTTCTCATAAAGATCAATCAGACGAAGGGCGATCGGGATTAAAATATGACCGCAGAATTGGCGTCGCATATTCGAATCCGCGGCAATCGTCGCCCCCTCGCGATCCGGTCCAACAAGATCGTTGATCAACTCAAGCGGTGCCGGGTGACCCTCATTCTCGAGGCTAAGTGCAAGTGCCGGGAGCACCACTTTCTGCACCAGCTCGCCGAGAATGTCGTCACCGGCGACGTTGAACCCTTCGCGAAAATTTTGGACCGGGTAGATCCCCTTGTTGACCAGATAATAGCTCGTCACAATCAGGTCTGTCGTGCCGCCTCCAATGTCGAGGCTGGCGAGCCGAAGACAAGGTGCTTCTTCTGGAACAACGTCTGCATGTCCTGCATCTCGGATGTCTTCGCGCAACTTCTGCGGCAGCGACCGGATCGCACCACTCGTCTGAAAGAAGTCATCCATGCTTTCTTTGAAGCGCCCGACAGTTTCTCCATAAAGAAACACGGCCTGTGTCGCGACCGCTTCGTCCCACTGGTCGTTTAATTGTTCCTGCAGCGTGACCGACACGTCTGGACGTTTCTCGCCAACGAGAGGCCACAGGATTTTACAGGCGTTCGCGGCCCGGCGATGGAACAAAAGGCGTTCTTCCAGCGTCATCGCCGTCGGCACGGTCAAAATGATTTTGCGCAGACGTCGAGGACGGTTTCGGTGACCGCGGCTGTACCGGACATACGCTGCGTTGACTTGGCAAAACGCCTGTTGGATCAGCTCGATCAAGAGAAACGTTGTCAGTGACGAGCGCGAATACTGCGGCTCAACGGTTGGCAGTTGGCCGGAGCCCACCAACTCGCCCTCGTCTGTCAACTTTTGCGGGACCGATCCCTTAAAGGCCTTGCGCGGCTGCGCTTCGATGTCGGTTGCAAGCTTCGGTCGACCGTAAGGATTGAGGTGCCATGTGTTGATGCTTCGACTTGTGTCCCAAATGAAACGTTTCGGGCTCGCAACGCCCATCTGACCTTCGTTTCCGAAAATCTGCCCCGACAGACGCGTTGCTTCTGGTCCGAGACGAACCGGTGATGGCCATTCGAAGAGGACACGCCCGTCCACCTTTTCGGCCTTGCCAACGCCATAGGCGTGGTCTGAAAACTCCAGGCGACTTGAGAACGGTCCTTCGTGGAGAAACGCGGGCGACGACAAATCCCGAAGCTTCATGTTGTAGCAGTCGTTCAGATCGCGCCGTTCGCCAGCGTCCTCGAACAAGATCCCACAGGTTCGGGAGTTGCCGACATCGAGAACAAGGTCGACCGGAATGACCCGCGCTGACGCGTTTTCGCTTAGCGTGTCCAGAAAGCGCAAAACGGGAAACGTGACGATGTGTGGGAGCAAGCTCAGCCAAGCGGCATAGATCGCGAAGGGGAAGTGCGTTTTAAATCGCTCAAGCTCGGCTCGGTCATCGAGTTCGGTCAGGACGGGCGGCGCACCGCGGATGCGCTCCGGTTTCGCGATCGTATCTTCGCAAAACGCCGCGACCCAATCCTGGCCCGAAAGATACCGGCTGAGCGCATCGCGTTCCCGAGGGAACTCGAATTGAGAGACGCTCTCACTCACATCCTGCTGCTGCGGCGTTCGCTTTTGCGTATCATCAGATCGCGAATTTATCGTCGTATCGACGACCATCACGAGACGATATCGCGAGCCCGCCGGACAGGGTGCATCGAGCTCTTGGATAAAAGCTCGGACCCAGTTTGTTGGGCTGTCCTGAAGGCTGTTACTCTCTTGGATCTTCCGCAAAAAGGGCAGCGGCAACCATCGACCTTTGACCGCATCAAGCGCGGAGCGCAGATCGACCGAGAAAACATGGTCGGAGGATACAGCCTGATTGTCGGCCGAGAGAAAGCCGTCGCCGGACCCATCGCGTTTGACCAGTGAAATGACCCGCGATGCATCTGCACCGGGCGCGCTTGGAGTGGCGTCTGTCGCAGTCGTTTCCAATCCGGCACGATTATATGCCAAATCCACGCGCGCATTTCCCTCGGGTTCCGTCAACGTGAGGTCGAGGTATTGAACGCCCGAGTTCGGGACAAGTAGGATTTCCTTGTCGGTGACGACGGGCGCCAATTCGGTCTCGGACATTCTCAACAAACCCAATTATGCCGGTGGCGGGGATTGGCTTCGAGATCCGACCGCAGGGTACCGGACCGCTCCGCGCGAAACACTAGCGTGCCGCCCGAACCACCCGAAAGCCAATGTCAAAGTACCCGGTGTTTGCATCGCGGATCGTGACTTTTTGGCGGGCCCAAACGGTTGCGGCATCCGGTCTAGACGCAAACGACCCCCCTCGGATGGCCGCGTTGTTGCAGTCCGTTGAGACCACCCCACCGCTCATCTGAGACCAGCACTTGGCCGTCCACTCAGCCACGTTGCCGAGCAAGTTTACGATGCCGAATTTGTTGTGTGGGGCACGTGCGGCGGCCGGCTCAGCCAATTCCCACTGATCCGAACAATTCGCGGTTTGGGCTTTGCCGGACGTGAGCTGCAGTTCGCTAAGCACGGGGCTTTTCTGAGATCGATGAAACCTGCGAAACCGCTGATCAGCTACGTTCATCATGCCGCAAAGCGCGTACTCTTTGCTCGCCGGTAAAGGCGCATAGTCGCGATGCGACCGCGCGGCATATTCCCACTGGCTCTCCGTCGGCAATTGAAATGTTGCCTCGCCACCCGCCTGTTCCGTCAACCAAGCTGCATAGGCTTCGGCGTCTTTCTGCGAAATACATACAGCTGGGTACTCATCCGCATCGTCGGGCGCATTCAAAGACAAGGCGGCGAACAAAGACGGCTCGGACACCTCAACTGCTTTTTTGCGAAGACCCAAGCGGATCACGCATGTCCGGCGAAATGTGCCGGAGGCGCCTGTCTTCTCAAGAAATGTTTTAAACTCGCCAACTGTCACCTCATAGCGAGACATCGCAAAAGGCTTGCTCGGCTGCTCGTGTCCCGGCTGTAAAGACCGCCAGTTGGCTGCCGTGAACCCGGGCGGCGCTCCAAGCTTCACCGGCACATCGACATCGACCGCCTGCATCGCCGGACAGTTCTCGCAATCGGTTGGCCCAGCACCGGCGGGCGCCGAGTTTGAAGCTGGCGCGGGGGGCGCGGCTTGTTCTGCCCGCTCCCGCTTCAACGCTTCAATCTGGCGCGTCGCATCGGCGATCTTTTGCTCAAGTTCATTGTTGCGCCGTGACAGGTCGCTGTTTTTAGCCTGCAGAGCTTGTATTGCGGCGCGATCCGAACGCGCTGCGGCTTGGCCGTCGCGCAACGCTGCAATCTGAGCTTTTAGGGACGCAATCTCCCGCGTCTTTGCAGCGAACGCATCCTTCAAAGTCGCATTGCAACGTCGATCTTGTTCGACCTGGCTCGCCTGAAGTCGCCGCTCTTGGGTAGCAACCTCGCGCACTTTCGTTGCAAGCGTGGCTTCGATGATCTCGCATTTCTGCCGGACGCCATCGGCTTCGGGCCCGGAGCAGGCTCTGAGTGCGCTACACGACAGCTGCTGGCTGGCAGCAGGGCCGGGCAAAGCGCTCAAAAACGAGCAGCCGAGAATGCTAATAACCGCGAAGTGGCGTACACTTCGAACGAACTCAAACAATTGTTTCGGCCCCAAATCTTGCTTCGTCCAACATACTCACTAGGCGCACGGGTGACGTCGCAACACTGGCGCCACTCAGGCCGGGACGTCAAGCTGTCCGTCGGCTGCTTTGGCACTTGCGACGTCGCTGCGTCCGATATCAAAGGTCGTCATGCGGCGCGCGTTGGTGTGCGATGCAATTGCATTACGTCCTTCGGCCAATCAGCGCCGTTGCGGTGAGCGCACCGATGGCGCTGGCCAAGTCTTGGCGGTTGGCGTCGGCGGCGACGGAGGCTTGGATGGGAGGAAGAGCAAAGCTGGTCATGAGCCGTGTTATAACAGACCCACCGGTTGTCATCCTTCTATCGACCTTCAACGGTGTTCCGTTTCTGGACCAGCAACTGCAATCGATCGTCGATCAGTCATACGACAACCTCTCGCTTATCATCCGCGATGACGGTTCAACGGATCGAACGCTGCAGATCCTCGCCGAGTTTGAGAGAACCGCGGCACGCCCGGTTCGGATCATTCGCGGTTCGAACCGTGGCGCAATGGCAAGCTTTTTCGCACTGATCGCGGAGGCGCCATCCGACCACCTGATCATGTTGTCGGACCAGGACGACATCTGGTGCCGAGACAAAGTCGCGCGGGCCGTGGCGCACGTCGGCGCACCCGATAGGCCCCCGCGTCTGTATTGTTCGCGTCTGAAAATCGTCGACCGCGACCTCCACGAGGTCCGGGAGTCCCCGCTTTGGCCGCGACCGCCACAGTTCGAAAATGCGCTGGTCGAAAATTTGGCGACCGGCTGCACGATCGCGTTCAACTCAGCGCTCCGTGACAGGGTGCTCGCCGGTGGTTTGCCAACGCATGCCATCATGCATGACTGGTGGCTTTACCTGGTGGCCACCGCATTTGGCGACGCGATTTATGACCCGCAACCAACGATCAGATACCGCATGCACGGTCAAAACGCCGTCGGCCTGCCGGTGGGTCGCCTCGATTGGTTCCTCGCGAAAATCCGCCGCCGCCTCAAGGAACGGACTTTGCCAAAACTGCAGGCCCAAGCCGCCGAGTTCGAAGCCGTGTTCGGCGATGCGCTGACGCCCGAAAACCGGGCAGCGATCCAGCTCCTCCGCAACGCCGGGGGTCGCTTCCCCGATCGCATCGCATTTGTTCGCCAAACCACCGTCACGCGGCAGTTTCCGAGCGACACTTGGGCTCTCAAATTGATGCAGCTGCTTGAGATGTGAGCGCGACGATACCGGAGTGAGCGGCCCACCGTGTGCTGACGATTAGCCGGCGATAAGGTGGCGATCCGGACGCTGCGGGCGTTCTCGGCACGCTCGCCGTGGTGGATCGCTTGACCTCCTGTTGCGGCTCAACTACCCGCAAAACGGGCGGCGGAGGTTTTTTCCATGAGAATTCTGGTCACTGGCGGATGCGGTTTCATTGGCTCAGCGCTCTGCCGCTACCTGATTGGCGAAGAAGGAGTTTCGGTCCTCGTCGTTGACAAACTGACGTACGCCGCAAACCTCAGCTCCCTCGCCCCCATTACCAATTCAACAGGCTACCACTTTCTCGAAGCCGATATCTGTGACCGCAGCTCGATGGAACAAGCTTTTGCGGATTTCGCGCCCGACGCCGTCA
>JBCBWG010000153.1:0-8288 GCA_039817205.1 Pseudomonadota bacterium | reverse complement strand
GGTCCGGCGAAACGTCGGCGCAAGTCGCCGTCTCGTTCATAGGCCGAGGATGGCCCGCTCCGGGCTTACCTCTCGTGCACCTTGAACATGAGGCCGCCTTTGGGCGTCAGAGTCACGGTTGCGTTAATTCCAGGTTCGGCGGGGCCGACGTACTCGGGTTGGAAGCGGCGGAGCAGGCGGGACAGCGCGAGTGTGTTTTCGACCTGGCTCATGGCGCCGCCGATGCACGAGCGCTTACCACCGCCAAACGGAAGATAAGAATATTTGACCCGGCTCTTCGCTTTCGCGCCCATCCAACGCTCAGGGTCAAATTTCTCCGGAGCGTCCCAGAAGCGCGGATCGTGGTGCGCGCCGTAGGCAAAGAGCGCCACCCGGTCGCCCTTGCGGATCTGCTTGCCACCAATCTCATCATCAACATCGGCGACCCGAATGAGCCCCCAGATCGGCGGGTAAATCCGCATCGTCTCCTGAATAACCGATCGCGTGTAAATCAGAGCTGAGTAGTCGTCGGCGTTGGGCATACGGTCGCCGTAGACCTCCTCGCCCTCGCGACGAATGCGGTCAGCGGCCTCAGGGTGCACCGAGGTCAGATAGAGCGACCAAGCGAGCGTCAGCGCGGTCGTCTCCGTGCCAGCCCAAAGATACTGCTTCAACTCATCTATGGCCTGCTGCGTATCGAACTCAGGAACCGACGGGTCATCGACACAGTCCTGAATCATCTTCAGGAGTGTTCTTTCGCGCTCCTCGCGAGGGTCAGACGCAATGACCATCGGCGGAACACCAGCCCAGACTTCCATCGCCTTGGCTGTGTCTTCCTCAGTAAGCTCAAACTCTTCGCCAGACGTCTTTTTGAGACGCACCGACTTGTGGTTCATCACGTCGGTGTAGGTTTTCACGCACTTGAAAACGAAGTGCGGGTTAAACGGCATGTCGCGGTCGAATAGCGCCTTGCAGATCATGTCGGCGGCTAGCGTCCACGTCTGCTCGACCATCTCGAATGGTTCCCCGGACTTTGCCTTCTCAGCCCAGGTCTCCATCTTCGTGTCGATGGCTTGTAAAAAGTATGGGATGTACTCGGCGAACATATGCGGGTGGAACGCAGGCTGCTGCGGCATCCGGATTTTTTGCCAAAGCGCGCCGTCGTTCGTAATCATCGACTTGCCAAAGATCGGCTTCAGGCCGTCGAAATATTTGATGTAGTTACCGGAATTGGTGACGAGGACGTGCTTGAAGTGCTCGGGCTCGGACAAGATGATAACGCGCTGATCGCCCATGTTGATCGGGATGACGCCGCCATAACGCTGCGACATCTGCATGAGGATCGAAAGCGGGTTGTTGGGGCCCTTCAATAGAGGCGTCAGCTTGAACCAAATCGACGAACTTTCGCCGAGTTGTTCAACATGCTTCGGCATCGCGCTCATGGCGTGTCCTCTAAGTCGGGCATTGCGCCCAAACGGTCTAAACCCCATAGCGATCGCCGCATGAAACCGCGAGGTCGTCTATCGTGTGATTGGCATTGCCTTTCACAACGGGCGATGCCGACCAGGCGGTTGATCATTGAAACGGACGCTGACAGCGAAAACTCGGCTTCGATAATCCCACAATCGTTGGGCGGTCCAGACCGTCAACGGGCAACGCAACAATCGGACCGAAAACGACCCACCTGGGTGTCGTTGCAGCGCCCACCATTTCTTGCGCTGGACATTAATCCAGACGCGGTAGCTACCGCCAACGCAGGACCCTGTCCATACGACGGTCGCAACTGCCGCGTTGGTTTCGATTGCTGAAGTTAAATCGTCAGATCGTCGTTGCGATGTTTGCGGGACACAACGGGTCGCTTGCTCGCTCGGCGTTGCTGCTTGGCAACGTTTCCACGGGGACTACAGGATGTGCGGGGAGAACATCGGGACGGGTGTCTGAAAGCTGCGACCTTTCTTCCAAACGACCTCTTCGCCGTCGAGGGCGCAGTCGCTGCTTAAGACGGCCGCGATCGCTGGCGGGTAAATCTGATGCTCGGCGGCGAGTATCCGGTCAGCCAAGTCATTCTCAGTGTCGCCTTGTAGGACGGGAACGGCTGCTTGCGCGATGATCGGTCCGGCATCTATTTCCGGCACCACAAAGTGGACCGTACAACCGGAAATCCGAATTCCAGCTGCGAGGCAGCGGGCGTGGGTGTCGAGCCCTTTGAATGCTGGAAGTAAACTTGGGTGAATGTTTACCATCCGGCCGGACCAGGATGTCACAAACTCGGGCGTCAGAAGGCGCATGAAGCCCGCAAGTACAACGAATTCTGCGCCGCTTTCGCGAATGGCTATGTCGAGCGCACGGTCAAAACGTGCGCGATCCCCTCGAAATTCGCGGTGGTCGACGACCGGTGTCTGTAGCCCGCGTTCGTGCGCCCAGGCCACGCCAGCAGCGTCCGGCGTGTTTGAAATCACAGACACAACTTGAGCCGGATGTGCCGGATCGTCGGCTGCGGCAACAACCGCCTGCATGTTGGACCCGCGCCCGGAAATCAGGATAGCCGTCGGTGTTTTGTGCGGACGTGTGGTCATGTGTGTCCTGGTGGCCGATCGGCGCGATCTCGGCAAGAGCATTGGGCGCCACGCCCGCGTTTTGATCCGGCTTTTGTCAAGGTGCAGTTGCTTGCCCCCCGATCGCGGTCTCCATTTTAAGTCGCGGTCTCCATTTGAATTCGTAGCGAGTTGTGGATGACTGACTTTGCTCAAAGCCGTCAAAAGGTGATGATCCGCTGGCCGTTGGTGTTATCGTTGGAGCGCGCGGAGCGAATTGGGACGACTGGAGCGGATGCTATGACGACCCAAACCGAAGCCGAGACAACGTTTTCGCTCCTTGAGGCGTACTGCCTTGCCTACGTTGCGGCCGAGGCGAAGGGCTGGCCGAAGCACGACATCCGTCAGGGTATCGCTGAAAAGGTTGTTTGGTTGGAGCGGCGCGGGATGCCCGGGCTCATGGCACTCGTGTCTGATTTTCTGAATCATGCTGAAAAGCCAGGGGAACGGGGGCCGGCATGCCCGTTGATCGCAAGCGCGATCCTATCCGATCAGTTGCCGGAGTATCTGTCTGAGTCTGCGAGCGAAATGCGCATTATGCGAGGGCCGAGCCATGGTGTCCTCGTTTTGCCGACCGTGGCGCACCATTCGGAAAAAATTGGCGCGCCGATCCGGGTGAGTTGGCTGATCGGTGAGCCGCGCGATGTGGTCGCGCAGTCGGTTGTGCGCCCCGATGGAACGGTTTTGACCCGGGGCGACCGCAGAGCACTCATCTCGAATGACGCCGTCGGTTTCGCTTTGACCAGTGACTTGACCAGTGACTTGACCAGTGACTTGGCCAGTGACTTGGCCAGTGACTTGACCAGCGGCAAAAGTGGGGAAACGAGACCCGATGTCTCGGTAACCGGGGATATCAACGAGGCCTCATTGCCCGCCGGGCTCGCCATGAAACTCGCCACGTTCGTCGGTGATCGGCGCCTAAACGACAGTATTCGCGTGGCGGCAATTGTTACCGGAGATGATGCGATCGGTCGAAGAGCTTTTGAGGCTTTGAGCGCTGGCGATCGCTCGACAAATATGGCGGCAGCACTTTGCGACGATGAAAGCCTACTGATTACCACGAAGAACAGCGCAAACGAACAATTCCGTCAGCACTTGACGAGGCTTGGCTGGATGCAGCGCGTTGCGCAGGGCCGCGTGAACCTAGAGCCGGTCATCGCCGAAATGTCCGCCGTCCATGAGTTGACAGTGAACGGTCGGTGCGCAGTCGCTATGCTGTTTGGCGGGGAGGCCCTGTTCGAAGTGGACGCCCCCTCAGGTCAGGCATTGGCCCGCCCGTGCCTCAACCGCGATCGCAGTACTGACTGAGCGCGCGACAGGCGCCACGCAAACCTCGTTGGCACTCTCGGTTGAGACGCTTGCAGCGGCGAATAATTTGCTGATTGGTGGCGCCGCCGGTCGGCCGGGCAGAAATACACCGCGATCCGGTCCAAACCGGTCGGCTTTCCGGGCAGTGACAAATCCGACGGCTTTGGCTGAACAGTCGACCGCCCGAGCATCGATTGCGGACAACTGGCGGTTCATCCTCTTTCACGCATTGGCCTTTGCGGTTGCGAACACTGTCGCCGGGGCAATCGCGGAAGCGGTTGCAGCGACCGCCATACCAAAACCGCCGCGATCGCGGGCAACGGCAGGCACCGCGGCGATAGACACGTCCCCGCGTACAGCGCGGGCGTGAGGATGTTGGTTTCGTCTTCGGCGGCCGCGTCGTCTTTGGCCGTTTCGGGCGCCCGAGAAAAGCTGGCGGCTTCCGCTCCCAACGGACGCGAGAGGCGACGCTGATGTTGGGCTGCGTGAGCTGTGGCTCTGGCACACCGATGCGGCGACCCGTCGTGCACTTTGGACACCAGGAGGCCGGAACAGCCCGGCCGGCTTCCGCCATCAGAAAGCAGCGATCAACAGAGCCTTGGTAATTTGGGTTTCTGGGCTGAAACACCCAGAAATTGCAGCTTCTGCTCTTTGCGCACTCCTGCATGCAAAGCGGGTAGCCAACGCGACCGGCGGCGAAATATCGGGTGGTTGCAAGCTTCCGCCAATAGCCAAAGAGGACGTTGAACCGGACGTCGGCAAAGGCCGGACTTGCCTCGTTTCGCCCCGCTGGAAGTGGCTTTGGTTCCGCGCTTTGCGTTGTGGGTTGCCTCGGTGGCTGCGTTTCGGTCGGTTGCGACAACGCGCCGTTTCCCGAGGAATTGCCAAGGCGCCGGACATAGGCGCGCGCCAGGTCAGCTCGGAAGCCACGAGGAAAATTGTTCAGGAACGCTTCCCAGGCCTCAATTGTCCCGAGTTCTTTCGCAGCCTCAAACGCTTCTTTTTCGGAGATCGCCTGAGCGAGGATGATTGGTCTCTGGTTCGGTCGCGCTTGATCGGCCGGAAGAGCGCCAGGGGACAGATGGCGCGCTGGAGAATTGATAGACTGTGCGACCGAAGTTGTGGGCAAGGCGACCGAAGACGCGAGTGCGCTCATGACAACGGCAAGCGCCGCGATCTGTTTCGTCATCGGCGCCCACCCCTTGAAATTTACCCGTGATACGGGAGGCTACTGAGCTGAGAAAGTTTTGGCAATTCAGACAATTGGACAAGGTTTAGCAAACGTTGAACCAGCTGGCGCGCGCGCGTTGCTGAGGATTGAACAATCCGAACGCCGTGCGTCCTGGCCGTCGCGTTCTGAGGCCAGTGCGCCAAAATATCTGAGGCGTCCCTCCTGCTCCGACGTCCAGTCGATCGAGGCAAACTCTGTCCGTTTCTCAGCCGTAAACACCGCATGGCAAACGAAACTGAGTTCCAGATGCTCGAGATCGAAACCGCGGCCGACCTGTGGGATTGGCTTGAGGTCAACCACGCACAGGCCGAAAGCGTCTGGCTCGTGACCTACAAAAAGTCGACGCCGGAAAAATTTGTCGGCACCGGCGATGTCCTCGACGCGTTGATTGCGTTCGGCTGGATCGATGGGGTGCGACGCAAGCTCGATGAGCTGCGAACCATGCAGCTGATCGCACCGCGAAAGACTCAGGCCTGGGCGCTGAGTTACAAAGAGCGGGCCGCGCGCCTAGATCGGGGTGGGCGTATGCATCCGGCCGGTCGAGATGCGATTGCCCGGTCGAAGGCTGCGGGTCTTTGGGACTTTTTCGATGATGTGGATCGGTTGATCGTGCCTGAGGATCTTGCGACGGCACTCGATGCGAATGGCGCACGCGGCCCGTTCGATGAATTTGCACCGAGTCATCGGCGGAACGTACTGCGGTGGATCAAAATCGCCAAAACGCAAAAGACGCGTGAGAAGCGGATTGCAGCCGCAGCCGAAGCAACCGCCGCCGGCCGAAAGCTCTCGCAGATGTAGCGCGGTCGGCTCCCAGCCCCACGCGTGCGAGACACTCGATCGCCTCGCGTCCCCAAGCCCGATCAGATTTGCGATTGCAAGAGCGACTTCATGTTGGCGCCTACTGGCCAGCTTTTGCGGCACAGGAGTTCGCGGACGGCTGCCTCCTTCGGGTCTTTGGGTCGAGCCCGCGGCCCGCAGCCTGGCACATTCAGGATACCGGACTTTCGCAAACCGGCCCGAGGGCTGCGCGAGATCAAAGCTGCTTCAGACATCTTGTGGTTCGACAAAACCCAATTGCGCTGCTCGGGGGTTGCCGGTGCGAAGGTGGCTGCGTAGCGGCCCATCACGCTGGCCCCTTTTGGCGTTGCCTGAAGTCCGATCAGTTTCAAGTCGATCTGTCCAAGGTCGACCGTCTCGCCTGCAATGACATCGAACTGAGCAAGACTTCCCTCCCACTTTTGCGTCTCTGTCAGCAAAAAGCCCTTGAATTCCAATGGAGCTGACGCGCCGTGAACTCTGCTGGCGTGGCATTGAAAGTGGACGAGGTGGTAAGTGCCTGATGGCAGCTCAGCGCTCAGTGCGTCGTGCGGAGACCGCCCGAAAAAGCTGACCCGCGAGGCCGTCTTGACCACAGATAGGTTTCCCTCAGCGTCAGCTGTCGCAAGCTTCGCGTGAACGCTGCCGCATTTCTTGTTCTTGAGGTTGACGCGGAAGAAGACGCGCCCTGTCCCGCTTGCCAATTTCGGTTGTTGTGCCGCCGGAGCCGTCGCTCCGGTCGCGAGTGCACTGCCAGCCGCTCCGTCGACGGCCGGCCCGTTCGCGCACCCCGATACCACCGCAAGACCAAGCGTAAGTGCGGTTCCGCACCACAGTCGGTAAATCCGCCGCTTGTTTCGCATAGTCATATGTCGACCGCCATCCGCCGCGCCGCCCGATTCGGCGGTTTGCCTCTTCGCGGATATTCGCCAAGGTCGGCTGATCGGTGTCAAATTGTACGATTGGATGAGCACGGATCATCCAATCGTTGTGTCCCTCGCGCCCGCGTGCATCGGCAACGCTCACTGAGCAGGCATGGCTAAGTTTGGCGGACGACGCCGATGATGCGGCTTTCGATGGCGTAGGTGTCAAACACGCCGATCAAGGCCTCCGCGTCGGCTTCAGTGCAGATCGCAACCATTCCGATGCCGCAGTTGAACGTGCGGTGCATCTCGGTGGCGTCGAGGCGGGCTTGCGTCTGCAGCCATCGGAAGACTGGCGGGATCTCCCAAGTGCTATCGTTGAGGTCGGCGTGGAGGCCTTCGGGCAAAACGCGCGGGATATTATCGGTCAGCCCGCCGCCTGTGATGTGTGCCAGAGCCTTGACGGCACCCGTCGTTCGGATTGCATCAAGCAGCGGGCGGACATAAATCCGGGTTGGTGCGAGGAACGCTTCGCCGAGTGTTTCACCCGCGGAAAATGGGGCTGCGTCTGACCAGTTGAGACCGGCATCGGCAACCAGTCGACGGACAAGTGAGAAACCGTTTGAGTGCACGCCCGACGAAGAAAGTCCGATGATCACGTCGCCGTCAGCAATGTCCGTGCGTGGCAACAACGCGCCCCGCTCAGCAGCGCCCACGGAAAAGCCGGCGAGATCGTAATCACCGTCGGAATACATCCCCGGCATTTCGGCCGTTTCGCCACCGATAAGCGCGCAGCCTGCCTCTTTGCACCCGTCAGCAATCCCTGAGATCACGGTTTCAGCGACTCCCGTCTCTAAACGCCCGGTTGCAAAATAATCGAGAAAGAATAGCGGCTCCGCGCCCTGGACCACGAGGTCGTTAACGCACATGGCGACGAGGTCGATCCCAACCGTATCGTGACGCCCAGTTTCAATCGCGATCTTGAGTTTCGTGCCGACGCCATCGTTGGCCGCCACCAGGATCGGGTCTTTGAAGCCGGCTGCTTTCGGGTCGAACAACCCGCCGAAACCACCGATGTCACTATCGGCGCCGGGCCGGGACGTGCCTTTCACGAGCGGTCGAATTGCGCGGACCAGTGCATCGCCAGCATCAATATTGACGCCGGCATCCGCGTATGTGGTCGGCTCGTTCCGCCCGGACGGCGATTTCGTTGAGGTCATGCGCCGCTCTCAATTTGGTATCCAGCAGACGCCTGAGATGCTCACGGTTTGGCGTTGAACCCAAACACCCAGGCCGTGTGCTGTTCTGGTCGCAGCCGTTGAGGCCCCATTCCGCACACTTCGGCCGTGCTAGCAGAGCGTTCCAAACAATGGCAATTGGATAGCGGTCCCCAGACCAAGTGAGCCGTGGCCGAACGAGCCGTGACCGAGTGAGCCGTCGCCGAGAGAGCCGTCGTCGAACTTTGCTCTCGGGCGATAGAGGAGGCAATGCGCGTGC
>JBCBWG010000152.1:0-8317 GCA_039817205.1 Pseudomonadota bacterium | reverse complement strand
TTCCTGGCCTGAAAGAGTACATGGAGTTCTTCGCGTCCGAGCGCATGATCGGCGAAGACGGCCCGCTCGCCGAATACGGCCTGGTCCCAATGCCAGAGAACGAGCACAAGCAGCTCCTCGAAGACGTTAAAACCATGAAGACGATGTAAGTCGGCTTCATGTGCTGCTGACGACACAAGGCAGACCCGCCCAAATGCGGGCGGGTCTGCCGCCTCACGTGCACCGCTGACCAGGCCGCGGGATGACCAGCGCATTCGCATGTTGAAAGTTCTCATGCATCGTACCTGCGATTTAGGTGCCCAAAACTCTTGATTTTCGACCTGCTGTCACCGCCCGACACTGGCCTCGCGCGAGGCGCGGTTGGATAGCTGCGCTGACGAGACGTCAAAGGCCAAGCGGGTCTGCGGGTTGCGTGACGGTACGCAGCTCACAGGTCAACGTCGAAGCAAGTCACTGCCGACGCCGCATATGACCAAGTCTTTGCCTAAGCCTACACCATGGCCGCGCTTCGTTCTGGCGGGTCATTCAAGCCTTTCGCTATAGAGAGAAATCTCGACCGTGCTATATTACTGCCTCATCGCGCTCGCCGCTGCCGGATTGATCAGTTACGTGATCGGTGTCGGGAAGGCGCGAGCGGCGGCAATTGCTGATCCGTCGAAAAAGCTGCACTCGCAGCTCGGATACTACGGCGGTTATCTTGCCATCTGCACGATCCTGCCTGCGCTGATCCTGATCGCGATTTGGTCCGCTGCATCGCCGTTCGTTATCGGGCAGTTGGTGCGGAGTGAGCTGCCGAGCCAGGTACGGGCGCTGAGCAAGCCGCGGCAAAACCTTATCATGGGACAGGTCAACGCCGTCGCGGACGGCATGGAGCGCCTGTCTGTCGAAGACTTAGAAGTTCTCAAGCGCGCCCGGCTCGGCCTCGTATCAATTCAAAGCGCAGCCGAAGTCCTGCAGAGAAACGGCGTTCCGCTCGGATCAAGTCCCGAGTCTTACATCATCGCATCGGCCTACGACACCGCGAGCTGGCGGGGCTTGAGCCAGTGGATGCTCATTGGCCTGTCGTTTTTTCTGGCCTTGGGTGGGTGGCTCCTTGGTTATCGGCGTATTCGGCCAAGGATGCGTGCGCGCAATGCCGTTGAAGGCGTGATGCTCTCAGGGCTTATTTTGGCGTCCACTGTCGCAATCCTTACGACAGTTGGCATCGTGTTCTCGGTGCTTTTTGAATCGATCAAGTTTTTCAGCTTTATCAGTCTCGATAACTTCTATCTCGGAACGGTTTGGGACCCACGCTTCACATCCGCTGACTCAAATCGCGGCGAGGGGCAGTTCGGGTTCATCCCGCTTCTTTGGGGCACACTTTATATATCGTTTGTCGCCCTGCTCGTGGCGGTCCCGATTGGGCTTTATGCGGCTATCTATCTTTCCGAATATGCGGGCAATCGATTCCGGTCCATCGCGAAACCAGCGCTGGAAATTCTCGCAGGCATTCCAACGATTGTGTACGGCTTTTTCGCGCTCGTCACATTTGGACCGTTCTTGCGAGATTACGGGTCAACGCCCGCGCTTATTATCGGTTATCTGCTCTTCGGCCTCGTCATCGCGGGTCTGATCTACTTGATCTGTTCGCTGTTTGGTGCCGGTCGCGCCATCTCCAGCTGGTTCGTTGGCATCGTCGCGATCGCTATTCTGGGCGGCGCGGGCGTGATGCAGGTGCTGACTGGGCAGGTGCTGCCGGACACACAGATTGCGGCCAACTCCGTGCTCACGGCTGGCATTGTCATGGGCATCATGATCATCCCGTTCGTCTCGTCGTTGTCCGATGACATCATCTCGGCCGTGCCGCAGTCGCTGCGCGAGGGGTCGTACGGGCTGGGCGCGACGCAGTCGGAGACGATCAGTCGGGTTATTTTGCCAGCAGCCCTTCCCGGTATCGTTGGCGCGATCTTACTCGCGGCGTCGCGGGCGATTGGCGAGACCATGATCGTTGTGCTGGCGGCCGGGATCGCCGCGAAGCTCACGGTCAACCCCTTTGAAAACGTCACGACAATCACCGTAAAAATTGTGTCGAGCCTCACTGGCGACCACGAATTTAATAGCCCGCAGACATTGGTCGCGTTTGCACTGGGTCTGACGCTGTTTGTCGTCACGCTCTGCTTGAACATTTACGCGCTCTATATCGTTCGGAAATACAAGGAGCAGTACGACTGATGGCGATCACCGATACCATCACAGGTGCCGCTTCAGCGGGTGAAACGGCGCGCCGCAAAGACCCGGCCCGGCTGAAACGCCGGTATGCTGCAGAGCGTCGGTTTCAGCTCATGGGCTTGACGGCGATCTTAATCGGCCTCGGCTTTCTCGTGATGCTGTTCACGTCGATTATTTCAAACGGCTGGACGGCATTCCTGCAAACAAACGTCACGCTGCCGATTGAGCTATCGAAAAAAGCTGTGATGCCGGACGGCGCAACAGAACCGCTGACGCTTGCGCAAGGCAATTACACGAAGCTGGCGCGGCAGGGCCTCTATCGCGCGCTTGGTATCGAGGGGCGGCCCGATCGGCGGGTGCGGCGCAAGCTTCATGCGCTTCTCTCGCGCGGCGCTGATTTCCAAATCTATGATGCGGTTCGGGGCGATCCCTCCCTGGTGGGTAAAACTGTCGATATCCAGATTCTGGCCCACGGCAACGTCGATGCGCTCCTGAAGGGCAAGATCGACCGCGACATCAGCGGCATTGATCGCCCGCTCCTCGATCAGCAGCAGATCGACTGGATCGACCAACTGATCACAAACGGCCGCATGGCCAAGCAGTTTAACTGGGGCCTGTTTACCTTTGGTGCGTCGAGCCAGCCAGAGACGTCCGGACTGTTCGTGGCACTCATTGGCTCCATCTTCATTATGTTGATCGTCATCGGTCTTGCCGTGCCGTTAGGCGTTGCAGCGGCGGCCTACCTTGAAGAGTTCGCATCGAAAAACTGGGTGACGGACATTATCGAGGTGAACATCAACAACCTCGCGGCCGTGCCGTCGATTGTGTTTGGCCTCCTTGGGCTTGCGGTCTTCATCAACATCTTCGGTATGCCGCGATCGGCCTCGCTCGTCGGCGGTCTGGTTCTCTCATTGATGACGCTGCCGACGGTGATTATCGCGACTCGAGCTGCGATCCGCGCCGTTCCGCCCTCGATCCGGGAAGCGGCCCTCGGCGTTGGCGCATCAAAAATGCAGACGTTGACCCACCACATCTTGCCACTGGCGCTGCCAGGCATTCTGACGGGCACGATCATCGGTTTGGTGCAAGCGCTTGGCGAAACCGCACCGCTCCTGATGATTGGTCTGGTCGCATTTGTGGTTGATGCGCCAACGTGGCCAACGGACCCTGCAACAGCGCTGCCGGTGCAGATCTATATGTGGGCGCAGTCGGCGGAGCGTGGCTTTGTGGAGCGCACAGCCGGTGCAACGATGGTGTTGCTCGGGTTTCTCTTTGTCATGAACGCTGCGGCGGTCTATCTCCGTCGCCGCTACGAGCGCACGTGGTAACAAAGGCTGTGGACATGGATCAGGTGAAAGTTGACGAAGCCGAAGCCCAACTCGTGGCGCCGCCGATGATGGCAACGCCAAAGGCCGTCGCCCGCGATGTGTGCGTATTCTACGGCGACAAGCAGGCGCTTTTTAACATCGATCTCGATATCCCGCGTAATGCGGTCACGTCGCTGATCGGACCGTCCGGTTGTGGGAAGTCGACGTTTCTGCGCTGCCTGAACCGGATGAACGATGTCATTCCGATTGCGCAGGTGAAGGGCGATATCTCCATAGACGGCGAAGATATCTACAATCCCGACCTTGACGTCGTTGAATTGCGTGCCCGCGTGGGCATGGTTTTTCAGAAACCAAACCCGTTCCCAAAGTCCATCTTTGAAAACATCGCTTATGGGCCGCGCATTCACGGTCTGGCGAAAACGAAGGCCGATCTCGACGAACTTGTCGTCACCAGTCTGACTCGCGCCGGGCTATTCGATGAGGTCAAAGATCGGTTGCACGAAACCGGCACTGGTCTGTCAGGTGGTCAGCAGCAGCGGCTTTGCATCGCTCGTGCAATCGCGACGCAGCCTGACGTGATCTTGATGGACGAGCCTTGCTCGGCGCTTGATCCGATCGCGACCGCAAAGGTCGAAGAGCTGATGGATGAGCTTCGCCAGAACTTCACCATCGTGATCGTGACGCACTCGATGCAGCAAGCCGCGCGTGTTTCGCAGAGAACGGCGTTTTTCTATCGCGGCTATCTGATCGAAGAAGGCGATACGAAGCCGATGTTTACGAACCCATCTGATGAGCGGACGCAGGATTATGTCACCGGCCGCTTCGGGTGATGGTCTGCGGCTGAGATCAGCTTTCGTATTGGCCCATGGACCGACAGCAGACGTCGGCAGCCGAAGCGTCCGATCGCGTGCTATGAAAATTTCGGGCTCGGTCATGTCCCGGCCCTGACCTGGCTGCTCCTGGCTTGGCTGACCCTGAACTGGCTGCCCCTGGACTGGCCTTTGTTCGGACTTGTCAGTCCGCTTTACGGGCCAGTGAACTATGAACACCGCGACCGGGCTTGGCTGAGAGTTTTTCAGTCCTGCCGCCACACGTGACGGAGCAAAGAATGAATCAGCACACCGTCAAAGCCTACGACGACGAACTCATCCTTCTGAATAAACAAATCTTTCAGATGGGCGGGCTCGCCGAGATGCTTCTGGCCCAAGCGTTTGATGCCTTGCAGAAACGCGATCCCGCGCTGTCTGAAGAGGTCATTGAGCGCGACCAAGAGATCGATGAGCTTCAGCGTTCAATCGAAGAGCACGCACTTGGCATGATTGCGCGGCGTCAGCCGGTGGCGAACGACCTACGCCACATCATGGCATCTTTGCGCGTCGCAGCGGATCTCGAGCGGATTGGCGATCTCGCGAAGAATATCGCAAAGCGTGCGAAAACAATTGCGGATCAAAATATTCCCCGCACGCTGATGTCGGGTCTCCAGCACCTTAACGAATTAGCACTCGCTCAGTTGAGCGGTGTCTTGAATGCGTATACCGAATTAAATGAAATGGCGGCGATTGAGATTTGGGAAGGTGACGCCAAAATGGACGACACCTACAACTCCATCTTCCGCGAAATGCTCACTTATATGATGGAAGATCCGCGCAACATTGGCCACTGCACCCATCTCCTATTTGTTGCAAAGAACCTCGAGCGGATTGGCGATCATGCAACGAATATCGCAGAGAACGTCGTGTTCATGGTTCGCGGGGAGCCCTTGGCCGACGAGCGGCCGCGTGGGGACACGACCAGTACGACGGTTCTCCCGCAGCTATAGTGATGCAACCTCAGCCTGAGCGGTTGGTGGTCTGGAGACGTGTGATGAGCGCAAAGGTGCTGGTGGTGGAGGACGAGCCGCCACTCTCAGAAACGCTTTGTTATAACCTGGAGGCCGAGGGTTTTGTCGCTGTCCCGGCCGAAACAGGTGAAGAAGCGGAACTGCTTGTTGCTGAAGAAAATCCAGACCTGATCATTCTGGATTGGATGCTACCTCAGGTCTCAGGCATTGAGCTTTGCCGTCGCCTGCGCAGCCGACCAGAAACGCGTAACATTCCAATTCTTATGCTCACAGCGCGCGGCGAGGAAAGTGATCGCATTCGCGGACTTTCAACCGGTGCCGACGATTATGTTGTGAAGCCATTTTCCCTTCCGGAATTGCTCGCCCGGGTCAAAGCGATTTTGCGTCGGTCAGCACCGGATCGCATGGCTGACGTTTTGGAGCACGGCGGCATCTGCCTCGATCGTGCAGCAAAACGTGTCACGCGGGGTCCGCGAGAAGTCCGGTTGGGTCCGACCGAATTTCGCCTTCTCGAGTTCCTGATGGAAAGCCCGGGCCGTGTGTTGTCGCGCACGCAGTTGCTGGATGGTGTTTGGGGTCGAGATGCGTTTGTCGATGAACGCACGGTTGACGTCCATATCGGCCGCCTTCGGAAATCACTCATTCGCGGAAAAGAGCGTGATCCGATCCGAACGGTGCGGGGCGCCGGTTACGTTTTTGGTGAGCGCGATTTGGCGCCGCACTCAAACTAAATCGAGAAAACAAAAACAGCTCCTGAGCGAACGCTCCGGAGCTGTTTCCATTCGTGGTCGTGATCCGTTGGGTTATTCGCCAGCCGGTTCCTTTGGCGCTTCGCTTGTGACAGCGATCGGCGTCGCGGGCTGCTCGGTTTTCGTATCCCGACGGCGCGATTGTGGCGGCTGAAACGCACGCCGCGCATGGATCTCGCAGTAAGGAAGCCCATCCATCTTCTGGCGATTGCAGAAGCCGAAGTCGGGCGACTGCGGATCGCCGATCGGAAAACGGCAGCTGCACTCGGTCAGGTCGACAAGCTTTACGCGATCTTCAACGGCGATGTCTTGATCAGCTTCTGGCAAATCAAAGGTCTCACCGTCGACACCATAGAGCGCGCGGAGCGCCGGGTTCCCCGCGGGGTTGAAGCGCGGCTTTGTCGGGCGCTTGATGGTGCCGATGCGGCTGCGTGGCCTGGCCGGCTTATTGCGTGATGTCGTGGCGCGACCGGAAAGACCGAGCCGGTGGACTTTGCCAATGACGGCGTTGCGGCTGACACCGCCCAGGCGACCTGCGATCTGGCTCGCGCTCAAGCCTTCGGCCCAAAGTTTCTTCAGAATTTCGACGCGTTCGTCGGTCCAAGACATAACGGATGGCTCCATAAGCGTGTACGGACCCGCCCGCGCGGCGAGGCGCGCGAGGGTGAATGGACCGGCAGAAAGCTGACGCACGGATACGCACGGCAGGCTCGAGGCCGGCGACAAAACTGACGCGGTACTGGAGACAAAACACTGGGAACGAGACGCAAACGACGGGCGCGGCGTACAGGCTGCGCGCAGGCAAGAACACGCCTGCTTTGCGTTCGATGTCCTTACACCCCGGGTTCTACGCCTCTCAAGGCTGCATAAAGGGTGTGGCAGGCGTTGACTTTCACCCGTGGTTTTGAAGTCACGGATGATTCGTGTTCCCTGTATGTTTGGTGAATATGTCGAAACGCAGACTTGCGTAATCGAAGTCTCGATCAATTGGCGGCTTTGAGAGATTGAACTGTGATCGGAGCTGATTTCGTTGACAGTCATAGAGCGCAGAAGTACCAATTTTCAACGCCAGCCGCCCCTCGAGGCGGCTTTCTTGTTTTGAACCCAGCTCTGATATCGGACTCGTATCAGCGCGATCACAGGTCAGGTGAGAGCACCGGAATGGCCGCACATACGCAGCACGAAGCCACGCCCAACTCCATGAGAGCGGCATCGCAGAAAAGATCAGCCGCACCGTCCAAGAATGTCATGGGCACGTACGCCCGTCTCGATGTCGTTTTTGAGCGCGGTGATGGCTGCTGGCTCCATGCTGAAGACGGCCGACGATTTCTCGACTTCGGCAGCGGGATCGCGACGAACTCTGTCGGTCATGCCCACCCACATCTGGTCAGCGCTCTGACCGCACAGGCGGGCAAGCTTTGGCACACATCAAACCTGTATCGGATTGGTCCGCAGGAGCAGCTCGCCGAGCGGCTTTGCAGCTGGACCTTTGCGGACCGTGTCTTCTTCACCAATTCGGGTGCTGAGGCCTGCGAGGGTCTGATCAAACTTGCGCGGCGCTTTCAGTTTGTGAGCGGGCATCCGGAGCGCAACAGGATTATTACCTTTGAGGGTGCGTTTCATGGTCGAACGCTTGGCACGATCGCAGCGGCGGGAAATCCGAAGTATCTTGAAGGGTTCGGTCCCGATCTGCCCGGGTTCGATTTTGTACCGTTCGGCGATCATGACGCTCTGACAACCGCGATTGGTCCGGAAACAGCGGCCATTATGATCGAGCCGGTTCAGGGCGAAGGCGGCTTATCCGTCGTGCCGACGCAGTGCCTTGAGGGTCTGCGCGCGCTGTGCGACGCGCATGGCCTGTTGCTTCTGTATGATGAAGTGCAGTCCGGTGTCGGTCGGACTGGAAAGCTGTTCGCGCACCAGTGGGCGGGCACTGCTGCTGAACCGGACGCCATGGCGATCGCAAAAGGCATCGGCGGTGGCTTCCCGATCGGGGCCTTCCTTGCGACCGAGGAAGCGGCTGCCGGGATGGTACCGGGCACGCACGGGTCGACATACGGCGGCAACCCTCTTGGGACCGCTTGCGGAAACGCGGTCCTCGATATCGTTGCGGATGAGGCGTTTCTCGAAGCCGTGACGCAGAAAGCGCTCCGGTTCCGGCAGCATTTGGCCGAGCTTCAAGATATCTTTCC
>JBCBWG010000151.1:0-8322 GCA_039817205.1 Pseudomonadota bacterium | reverse complement strand
TGAAACGTCGTACTTCACGCTGGTTGAAAAAGACGGTGATGATCTGGCCGTTCGCCGAGAACCGGTCCGCTTCAGCATCGTGAAACCGGGCGAGACGATCCTGCCTGAGGATGAACCGGAGACGCTCGTCGCAGCTGAGTAGGAGCACCGTCGTGGCAGGTCACGCTTTCGGCGGTGACCGGCGGAGCGCTGACGCGCAGAGCGATGGCAAACGGATTTGAGCGCGACAACGACACCGATGAGAGGCTCTGATGATCCCGATTGAAGCGATCGAAGCAACGGCGGAAGTCCTGATGGACAAGGCCGCGATCGAAATCCCGGACGATTATCTGACCGGCCTGAAATCAGCAGCGGACGTTGAAGATGGAGATCTCTCCTCGTTTGTGCTCCAGGCGATGCTTGAGAACTATGAGGTCGCAAAAGAAGATCGCCGGGCGATGTGTGGTGACACCGGTTGTCCACGTTGGTTCGTGAAAATCGGCAACGAAGCGCAGATCAAAGGCGGCCCGGTTGCGCTCGAAGATGCGCTCCGGCGGGCAACGGCCAAGGCGACAAACGGCGTGCCGCTCCGGCCCAACCGCGTCCATCCCCTCTGGCGGACGGATCATAACAACAACGTTGGCATCAACGCGCCTGAGATCGAATATGCGTTCGAGCCGGATGGCAATTGGATCGACCTCATCACCGTTCACAAAGGTGGACTGTTCGGGACAGACTACCGGATGCTGTTTCCTTCCGACGGGATTGAGGGGATCAAGCGCTTTTATCTCGACAGCCTCGTCGCATTTGGAAAGCGGGGCCTCTCGTGCCAGCCAGCAATTATTGGGATCGGCCTCGGCGGCTCGAAAGACACCTGCATGGTGCTCGGCAAACGGGCCGCCTGTCTGCGTGTCGTCGGCGATCGCAATCCCGACCCGCGCATCGCTGAAATCGAAGAAGAATTCAAAGATCTCGGCAACTCGATCGGCATGGGCGCCATGGGGTTCGTCGGCAAATCCATGGTCATCGACTGCCACATCGAGGTCGGCTACTGCCACACCGGTGGGATGCAGATGAGCGTTCACGCGTTCTGTCTGTCATCGCGGCGGGCCTGCGCGCGCATTTTTTCGGATGGTCGGATCGAATACCGCACGGACCCCGAGTGGTTCACGCCTTTCATGAGACGGGAGACGGTCGAATGGGAACCGCCGCAGCAGCTGGCTCCAGCCCACGCAAAATCCGCCTGAGTACGACGCCAACGGCCGATGCACTGGCCGGCTTGCGCCTTGGCGACATCGTCTATCTCGATGGCCTCATGTATACGGCGCGCGAGGGCGTCTACATGCGCGCGATCGATGAGCGAGCGAACATCCCGATGGATTTGCCAGCGCAGAGTGCCGCCAATTTCCACTGTTCGCCAGCCGCCTCGATCAATGCCGACGGCAGCTTCACCATGGGCGCTGTCACCGCGACCGCCTCGTTCCGTTTCTCGAAATGGATCGGTGAGTGGATGGCGAAATCGGGCGCGAAGCTGATCGTCGGTAAAGGCGGCATGAGTTCCGCTGACTACCAAAAGTACTTTGTCCCGAACGGCGCGATTTATCTCACAACCGTCGGCTATGGCACCGGGGCGCTCCTGGGGCGGGGCGTCGAGAACGTCGAGGCGGTGCACTGGCATGAAGAGCTTGGCCACGCGCAGGCGATGTGGGTCCTGAAGTGCAACAACATGGGCCCGTTCATCGTGGCGTCCGACTTGAAGGGCAACTGCCTCTTTGAGCGCGAAAACGCGAAAATCGCCGACCGCTTGCCGGACGTTTATGCGAGCACGCGGCCAGCTACGCTGAAGCGTTACGGCGAAACGGACGATCGCTCGGACGAAGTGATTGGCTGAGCGAGTGCAGACGCCGACCCTGTGAGGTTTGTCGTCAGTTCGCGGGCTAACAGAACGATCCCGGAGACAAGCATCATAGCAACCAGCAGGCGCCGGAAGCCGAGATCGGAGAGGCGCCGATAAACAAAGATCCCGATGGTTGCGCCCAAGATGCTGAACGGGATTGCGAGGGCGAGGGCTTTCAATACCTTCGGCGTGTAGGCGCCCGTCAGCGCCAGAAGCAGGGCGGACACGGCCAGGATCACGAGATTATAGGGTTGCAGGACACCGCGCGTGCGGTCCTTCGGCCAAGCGCGCATCGCGAGCCACATCGTCGGCAGCGCGCCCGAAAGCCCGGCGATCGCGCCGAGGATTCCGCCGATCATGCCGATGCTGCCGTCGGTGATCGGTGTCTCGCGCTCAAGCTTTGGCAGTTCGCTCCGCAAAATGAAAAACGCGCCGTAGGTGATCAAGAACACGCCGATCAGCAACTTGAGTTCGGTCGCGCCAATGAATTGCAGCAGTTGCATGCCGATGGGGATGCCGATCAGACCGGGCACAAGGAAGCGGGCAAGGCGTTTGGGCTCAATCGAGCGCCGGACGAGGTAGGCGCCTTGCAGACCGGTGAGGACACCGGTCACCAGAACCATCGCGACAGCCTCAACCGGGGCCAGGACATGCAACCACCATCCGAGCGCGAACAGCGCGATGCCGAAACCGGCAAGGCCGTTAATGAACCCACCGGCGACGGCGCCAGCGGCAATAAAAGTCATGGTCTCGAACGTCATTTTACGCGCGCGCCTCCTTTGCGATTTGAGGCGGGTCCGGTTTTTCCGGCGGGCTCAAAGCACCCCGTCGCGATTGTCTCGGCAACGGCGTTCTCAAAGGCGTCAAGAAGGGGCCGTTTGACGTTGTCGGCGCGCGTCAGAAATCCGAGTTGGCGGGCCGGTGCTGACTTGCCGAGAGGCATATGTGTTACCGGCAACGGATTGGGTGTCGCAACGCACGGCAGCGGCACGACCGACACGCCAAGGCCTGCTGCGACCATACTCGCGATGACCTCAAGGCTGTCGAGTTCCATCGCTTCGTGCACTGCGATCCGTCGTGCCTGCAGCCAAACCTCGATTTGTTCGCCGAGGAGCGCTTGGCGGGAATAGCGGATGTAGGGCTGTGTGGTGAGCAGTGTTTCGGGGTCTGTGTCTGCGAAGGCTGTTGGCGCGAGACAGCAGAGCGGCTCGTCGGCGATTTGAGCCCACATATGCGACTGGGGCAGGGTCACGGGGCGGGTGACGATGGCGGTGTCGACGGCATTGCGAAGCACCTGGCTCATGAGATCTGTCGTCAAGCCTGGGACGACGCGCACTTTCACATCCGGGTGCTGCTGGCGAAGACGGGCAATCGCTGCTGGGACGAGTGCGGTCAGCGTGGTCGGGACCGCGCCTAAATTGAGTTCGCCGCGTACACAGGCATCGCCCGTGACTGACGGGACCATGCCGTCATAGGCCGTCACCACATCTCGCGCCCGCGTCACGAGAGCGTTGCCGATCGGTGTGAGAACAGGTGTACGCCGTGACCGGTCGAACAACGTGACATTCCACTCGGCTTCGAGCGCTTTCATCTGCTGGCTTACGGCTGCGTGCGTCAGGTTCAGCGTATGTGCAGCTGCCGTGAAGGTCTCATGGTCAGCGGTTGCAATGAGCGTTCGGAGGTAGCGGATAGACACGCTTTAATGGCCATGGATTAGAGGAGGGGTTCGCGGGCGTCGCGCCTTTGACGTCTTACGCCTGCACACTGCGAATTGCCAGTTCGTGGCGGAATGAGTTGCTTAGTTGGCCGGGCTCGATAAACTTTGGTCGAGCGTTGGCGCGCTCGGTGGCGATGCCGAACCGCTTGCGCCAAATGCCAATCGAAGACTGCTCTTGAATGAACGAAGAATGCTCTTGGGAGGAGTGTCTGTATGCGATCCATGATGAAGGCGGCGCTTGGCTGCGCGGCTCTCGGAATGATGGCCGGTTCAGCCTTTGCTGATTACCCGAGCCGTCCGGTGACAATGGTGATCCCCTACGGTCCAGGCGGCGCGACGGATATTTCTGCGCGCACGATTGCTGAGCCTTTGGGAGAAGCGGTCGGCGGGACGTTGATCATGGTCAACCGGACCGGTGCCGGTGGTGCAACCGGGTCGACGATGGTTAAGAACGCAAAGAGCGATGGCTATACGATGCTGTTCGCACGCGTTGGTTCGCACTCCGTGAACCCAGCCATGAAGGCAACGCTTCCCTACACCATCGAAGACTTCCGTTTTGTCGGCGTCTACGAAATCAACCCGGTTGCCTGCGCCGTCAAAGCCGATAGCGACATAAAGTCGATGGAGGATCTGATCGCCAAGGTGAAAGCCGGGGGTGTGAGTTTCTCATCGGCGGGCGTCGGATCGCTGCTTCATATTGCGGGCGCCATGGTGCTGCGCGAGTTTGGCATCGAAGATCCGAACAAGCAGGCGACGCACATTCCGCTCAAAGGTGGCGGCGCCGCAGCGACCGCTGTTCTTGCCGGGACGGCGACGTTCATTTGCACCAACTCATCGGCGCTTGCGAGCTTTGTTGCCAACAAACAGCTTCGGCCTCTGATGGTGACAACGCCCGAGCGCGTCGTTGGTTTCGATGCACCAACGTCGGTCGAGCTTGGCAAGCCGAACCTTCAAAAGCTGGTTGGTTGGACGGGTCTCGCTGGTCCGAAAGACCTGCCAGATGATGTCGCGACGAAGTGGGGCGGCTGGCTGAAGGCTGCAACGGCAGACGGCGATTTCCTGAAAAAGATGCAGTCGCGTGGTTCGGTCATTAAGTTGATGGATCCGGCGGAGAGCAAGACGTTCATTGACGGACAGTACAAGGTGTTCCGTCAGCTCGTCGACGACCTCAACATGCGCATTCAAGGTTAAAGGCTGACGTTAAGGCTGAACTCTCAAAGCCTAAATTTTGGCATGAAGCAGTGGCCCAATGAGACCAGTGAGTGTTGTCTCATTGGGCCACCTGCATTTCACTAAAACACACCTCTCCTTGCCGCACTTCGGATCGCCGTTGGCAATTTGCAGATTGCTGTTGCCGGCTTGCTGTTGAGTGGCGTTCCCTCCGCGGTCAGAGACGCATGGTTCTCACGTCCCAAATCAAGATCGGCTTAGCCGCCATCGTTCTCTCATTGGTGCTCTTCTTCATCGGCATTCCGTATGCGATCACCGCGCCGAGCAACATCAGCAATATCGTTCTTTCACCGCGCTTCTGGCCTCAGATCCTGGCGGGCCTGATGGCGTTTATCGGCGTCGCGCTCGTTGTCGTCGGTTGGTTTCAATCCCGCGACTTCGCGAACGAGCCACCGGACCCTGATGACCTTCCACCAGGCCAGGAACCAGAACCGCTGACACTACTCGGCGGACACTCGGGTGCAGCCTTTCGATTGGTCGGTATGGCCGTCCTGATGGTCGCCTACATCTATGCAATGCCGTACGTCGGCATGGTGTGGGCGTCGATGCTAGCGTTTCTTGCGCTGGCATTGCTGATTAAAACACATCACCCGGTTTCCGCGGCCATCTCCGCTGTCATCATTCCCCTTCTGCTCTATGCGTTTTTTGCGCACGTCGCTGGCGTCGCGATCCCGCAGGGTGAATTCGTGAGGTTGCCGTGAGCTTCATTGACAACCTGAGCCTCGGGCTCGCGGTTTTCACCAATTACGAAGCCATTCTCGCGCTTGTCTTGGGCGTCGCAATCGGCACGGTCGCCGGCGCAATCCCTGGCCTGTCCGCAACGATGGCCGTTGCGTTAACGCTGCCGTTCACGTTCAAGCTCGAACCACTGACCGGCATTCTGCTTTTGCTCGGTGTATACAAGGGCGGTATTTTCGGCGGCTCCATACCGGCGATCCTAATCAAGACGCCTGGAACGCCCGCCTCCAGCGCAACGGTCTTGGATGGGTATCCGATGGCCGAGCGCGGCGAGGCCGGTCGCGCCTTGACGATGGCGCTCTATGCGTCGTGCACCGCCGACGTGTTTTCGAACCTTGCGCTGATCCTGTTTGCCGGGTGGCTTGCCTCGTTTGCGTTGAGCTTTGGCCCGCCCGAGTTCTTCACGCTGATCTTGTTCTCCCTGACGATCATCGCGGGCGTCTCCGGCGATAGCCTGCTGAAGGGCATCTTCGCCGCGATCCTTGGGCTCTTGCTCGCGACCGTTGGGCTCGACCTCGTTTACGGAACCAACCGCTTCAACTTCAACGATCCCAACTTGATGGGCGGGTTAAACTTCATCGCCGTCCTGATCGGCCTATTCGCCATCCCTGAAATCCTCGCGATGGTGCTCAATCCTCGCGGCCAGGACGGTAACGTGCGCTCGCTCGGGAGTAGCCATGTGTCGTTTGCCGAGTACCGACGGTGCTTCAAGTCGATCGCACGCGGCTCTTTCATTGGCGCGTTCCTCGGCTCGATCCCCGGGATCGGCGCCGCACCGTCCGCGTTTCTGTCGTACTCGGAGGCACGCCGGACGTCGCCCAATCAGGCAAATTTCGGCAAGGGCGAAATCGAAGGTGTGGCCGCCTCGGAAGCTGGCAACAACGGCGTTGCCGGCGCGACGCTGATCCCATTGCTCGCCTTGGGGATTCCGGGCGACGTCATCACCGCGATCATCATCGGCGCCTTTATGATCCATGGCCTGCAGCCGGGACCGATGATGTTCATGACGAACGTCGACATCATTTACGGGCTGTTCGTCGGACTGATCATTTCATCGATCGCGCTGTTTTTCATTGGCGGCGCAACCATTCGCGTCTTCAAATACGTCGCCAATATTCCGCGCGGTATCCTGTTTCCGCTCGTGCTCGTGCTCTGCGTGTATGGCTGCTACGCGGTCAACAACTCGGTCTTCGACGTCGGCGTGATGTTCGTGATGGGCTGGCTTGGCTTTCTCATGATGCGCTATGGCATTCCGCCCGCGCCGTTCCTGATCGCGTTCATCCTCGGCCCGCTCTTGGAAGATAACTTCCGCCAATCGATGCTGATGTCGGGATCGTCGCCGGACATCTTGTTCCGCGGCTACATCACCAATGTGTTCTGGGTTCTGACGCTCATTACGGTGATCGCGATCATCCGCACGGGCCTCAAGGGACGCAAAAGAGCCCCGGCCGTTGGCACCGCGAAAGAGGACCCAGCTGAGTAGCGGTCCATTTGTTCGGCGGACCATCTCCGCCGAACGAAGCCTGCTGGCGATAACGACACTCACATCGAGATCGACACCGACGTTGGTGCGTCTGGACGGTCCACGTTGTCATCTGCGACAACACTGAGAGGACCGCCTTTAAGAGACCGCCAAACCATGACCGCCATCGAAGCTGATCCGAGCGCCTTGAAACCCTTCGTGCAGCGCGCTCTCGATTCTGCGCTGACCCAAGCGGAGGCTGAGCAGGCGTTCGAAGTGATCATGTCGGGTCGCGCGACACCGTCTCAGATCGGTGGCTTCCTGATGATCCTGCGGCTTCGCGGTGAATCGATCGAAGAGGTGACGGGCGCGGCGAAGGTGATGCGCGAGAAAGCGCTCAGCGTTCCGGCGCCAGCCACCGCCATGGACATCGTTGGAACCGGCGGCGACGGCAAGGGCACGCTCAATATTTCAACGGCGACCGCAATCGTCACCGCGAGCCTCGGCGTGCCGATCGCGAAGCATGGCAACAAGGCACTGTCCTCGAAGTCCGGTGCGTCGGACGCACTTGGCGCAATCGGCGTCAACCTGACAGCGGACCCGGCGGTCATTGCGCGCTGCATTTCAGAGGCCGGCATCGGCTATATGAACGCGCCCAACCACCACGCAGCCATGCGCCATGTGATGCCGGCTCGGACCGAGCTTGGCGTCCGCACCATCTTCAATATCCTTGGCCCGCTCACCAATCCGGCTGGCGTCAAGCGTCAGCTGACCGGCGCATTTACAAGCCACCTGCTGCGGCCGATGGCGGAAACATTGCGCGCGCTTGGCAGCGAGAAGGCGTGGTTGGTGCATGGCTATGACGGCACGGATGAGCTTTCGATTTGCGGGCCGAGTTATGTGGCTGTGCTTGCAAACGGAGCTGTGACCGAGACGACTGTGTCTCCTGCGGATGCGGGTCTGCCCGACTATCCGTTCAGCCGCATCCTTGGCGGCGAGCCGGAAGAAAACGTCGCAAAAATGCGCGCGATCCTGACGGGTGACACGTCAGATTCGGTCGCAGCCTACCGGGATGCCGTGCGCCTCAACACCGCCGCAGCCCTCGTTATCGCTGACCGCGCCGAAACCCTAAGTGACGGCGCCAACCAAGCGGCCACCGCCATGGACACGGGCCGCGCGATGGCAACACTGGAAAAGATGGCTGCAGTCTCGCGAGGGTAAGCAGGAGGGTTGGGGGAGTAGGGAGTTGGGATTAGGAGACGTCGTGAGTTGGTCGTTCGTGGTGCCAGCGCGCGACAT
>JBCBWG010000150.1:0-8345 GCA_039817205.1 Pseudomonadota bacterium | reverse complement strand
CCCGGGACGAGACGATCGTGGAGCGTTTGAAAATACTTGGGCCAGTGCTCGGCACCCACCGCTTCGACCATTTCGATGGAGGCCACGCGATCGTATGTTCCGGTGGTATCGCGGTAGTCGCAGAACCGCACAGAGGCGCGGCCCGGCCACCGGCCTCCGGCCGCAACGATGCGGTCGGCCGTGTAAGCGCGTTGCCGCTCGGAGATCGTGATGGCCTTGACATTGGCCCCGCGTGCCGCAGCCGCTTCGACGAAACCGCCCCAACCACAGCCGATTTCGAGAACGCTTTCGCCACCGTCGAGTTCAAGTGCGTCGAGGATCGCGTCGTATTTCGCGGTTTGTGACGCATCCAGCGTCGTGTCAGGCGCAAGATAAATCCCGCTCGAATAGCTCATGCCCGCATCGAGCCAGAGCGCATAAAAATCGTTCCCGAGATCGTAGTGATCGGAAATGTTGCGCTTGCTGCCCTCGCGGGTGTTGGCGCGGTTGCGGTGCACCGTCTTGTCGGCGGCACGAACCTGAAACGCACCACGACCTTCGGCGCTGAGGATCGGCCGATTGTCGATGAAGAAACGGAAGACGGCGCCAAGGTCCGGCGTCGAGACCTCGCCGACCAAATACGCATCGGCGAAGCCGATTGTGCCCCGGCGCATACACTTCCAAACTGCCTGAAACGAGAGGACCGAGACCTCGGCGATGTCACCACTCGTGCCAATCACGTGGCTTCGTCCGGACGGTAGGGTCAGGACCAAACGCCCGACGACCTTGGCGCTCAACCGGCGATCAAGGGCGCTGAGAAGCAAGCCGTCTCGGAAAGCGCCCAGCCCGCTCGGCGTTGGAAGCGGCGCCGGTGGGAGTGGCGCGGGGGATATTGGCGCCGGGGAAATCGACGTTTGGGCGAAGTCCGGTTTTGGCATGATTGGCTTTTGTCATTCGTTCGGTCGGCATAATGTCGGCTCAGTCCGCAGATCGTGCGGTCTTCGAACCGTCATCAGGGGCCTGATGCGATATCGAGAAGGGGGGCGAACGATGACGCGAAATCAGCGGGACCCCCTTCAGAAATAGGCGCGCAGCCTCGAAATGGATTGCTGCCGTGACCTTTGCAGCCAGCCAGGGACGCGTGAGCACCTGACGCGCAAGTGTAGTTGACGTCAACGCAGCCTGACAACCTTGAAAATGAGTGCGGATGATCGGTCCACTTCCGTCGTGAAACTGGATACCGATCACGACCCGATCGACGGGTGCGGTCACGTGAAACCGATAGGTGCCCTGACCGCCCGTAAAAGGTGAGACCGACATCTCTTTGCGGCAGGTCTGTCGAAAAACACCGCCGGAGGCCTCGCCTGCCGCAACGACGTAGGATTTGCGCTCGCCGAAGGTGTTGTTCACCTCGTAGGTGATTGCCCCCAGCGCACCGAACGCATTGTACCCATAGTAGACGCTGACCGGATTGAAGGCGTAGCCCAAGATGCGCGGATACGTGACCAAAACAATACGCGCCGTTGCAGCGGAAAAGCCCGCAGTTACAAACACGTCTCGCGCGTGGCCGGCAATCGCGCAATTGCCATCGCCATGGTCGCGGTCCAACAGCGAGACCAGATCGGGGCGGTTGTATGAAAAGCCGCGAACGGTGCGCGCGACCTCATCAATCCGGTCCACGTCGATGGCAAGCGCTGTCATCCGGTAGCTGAGGCGATGCACGGTCGGTCGGATGCGCACGTGGACGACCTCGCCGGTGTAGAGAGATGCGGCGGCCTCCTCCGGCAACGGATTGATGTCAGCGTGCGTCTCAGAACTCATTTGGCGGCCACGGCCCCGAGATCTGAAACCTGCGAACGCCCCCGCCCCGGCGCCCAATCGGCGGGCAACGTCAGGCGATCGTTCTGCTGAGCAAACTTCGCCGGATCCGCCCAGGGCCGCACCAGTCCCGAAAGATCTTCAGCCGCCGCGAGACCAGATTGCGCGCCGTCCTCATGAAAGCCGTAACCGAAGTACGACCCGCAATACCACGTGCGCCTGTGGCCCTGGAGGTCCCAGAGACGCGGCTGGGCCCTGATCGCTTCACCATTAAACACCGGATGGCGATAAGAAACCTCGGCCGATATTCTGTCTGGCGCGATGGCATCCAATGGGTTGAGCGTCACGAACCAATCGGCCTCGGTGCGCAAAGGCTGAAGAGAATTCATCCAGTAGCTCACGGCGAGATCGCCCGTTGCGCCGTTCGACAGATAGTTCCAGCTCGCCCAAATGCGCCGCCGCTTCGGCATTGCGGATGGGTCCTGGTGGAGAACCGCCACGTTGTCGGTGTAGGGGAATGCAGACAGCGTCTCGCGTTCGCGTTGATCTGCATCACGCAACAGCTTGGCCGTCACGTCCGCGTGCGTTGCCATCACGCAGGCATCGAACCGATCGCGCGCGCCGTCGGCCGTCACAACCGAGCAGCCCTTCGGATCGCGCTCGACGTTTGCCACCGACTGAGAAAGCCGCGTCTCAAATCCGGCATCGCTCGCAAGCTTCGAAACATACACGCGCGAACCGCCGTCAACCGTGCGCCACTGAGGCCGATCTTTGATTTGCAAGAGGCCGTGGTTTGCGAAAAAGCGCGCAAACGATGCGGCGGGGAACGCCAGCATTTGATCGGCCGGTGTCGACCAGATCGCAGCCCCCATCGGCACGATGTGACGTTCAATGAACGGCTTGGAATACCGGCGCTGAGCTAACCAGTCGCCAAGTGATGGCCCGGCATCCGAACGACCGGCGCCCTTTGATAGCGCTTTTGCATCTTCGAAAAACCGCAGGAGATCGCGCACCATTTGCCAGTGCGCCGGACTGACGAGGTTGCGTCGCTGGCCGAAGAGACCATGAAATCCGCTGCCAGAGTATTCATACGCGCCATCGTTGAGCGAGACGCCGAATGACATGTTGGTGGCAGCCGTTGGAACATCGAGATGGTCAAACAGCGCGATCAGATTCGGGTAGTTCGCCGTGTTGTAGACAATAAAACCGGTGTCGATCGGGACCGGCTCCGCCCCCTCGCCCGGCGATGGCGGCACAGTAAGCGTGTTGGCATGGCCGCCCAGTCGCGCGTTCCGTTCGTAGACGATGACTTCATGGTCACGAGACAGAAGCCACGCCGCGGATAGACCGGCAATTCCAGCCCCGATGACGGCAATGCGCATGGACCGACCCTTCTTTGCGTCTCAGAACGAGCCGAGGCGCTCAACCGATCAAACGCGCCCGATGGGGCAAGAGCAATCACGGGCGATGAGCGGCGATCAGAGATGACCGGGGTCGACGACGTCCAACGAGACAAGGACGCCAACAAGGGGCAAACGGAAACGAGAAACAACCCAGCTAGACCATCGGCTTAGCTGCCACCTTTCACGAGGGCGTCGATCGCCATGAGCTGTTTGATGAGCCCTTCAAAGTCTTTCAGCGGCACCATGTTCGGACCATCTGACGGGGCTGTGTCAGGCGCCTGATGCGTTTCGATAAAGAGCCCCGCCACGCCAACGGCGACAGCTGCGCGCGATAAGACAGGCACAAAGCGCCGGTCCCCACCGGATGAGCCACCTTGTCCGCCGGGCGATTGGACCGAATGCGTGGCATCAAAAATGACCGGCGCACCGGTCTCGGCCATGATCGGCAAACTGCGCATATCCGAGACGAGCGTATTGTAGCCGAATGAAGCGCCGCGCTCCGTGACAAGGACGTTGTCGTTGCCGCTGTCGCGCACTTTGGCGACAACGTGCTTCATGTCCCAAGGCGCCAGGAACTGGCCTTTCTTGATCTTGATCACGCGGCCGGTTTTGGCGGCGGCCACGAGAAGATCGGTCTGGCGGCAAAGGAAGGCCGGGATCTGGAGGACGTCCACCACCTCACCGACGCGGGCGCAGTGCTCGGGCTCATGGACATCGGTGACAACCGGAACGCCGAGTGTTTCCCGGATCTCAGCGAAGATGGGCAGCGCATCCGCAAGCCCCACCCCGCGCTTGCCCGACAGACTGGTTCGGTTGGCCTTATCAAACGATGACTTGTAGATAAACGGAAACGCAAGCCGGTCCGCGATTTCTTTGAGAGCGGTCGCCATTTCAAGTGCGTGGGCGCGGCTCTCCATCTGACAGGGACCGGCAAACACCGCGATTGGAGCCGTTTGCGAAATCGTGATCTCGCCGATCTGTACGGGCCGCTGTGGCTTCTGCATGTCCGATCCCTCGTTCAGTCAGCCGCTCAGTCGTGCGGCCGTTTCGGTCGTGACATCTGGCGCAGAGTTTCTCTCGCTTCCCATGCCACGAACGCCGGTGCTGTCCCCTAAGCCTGTTCAAAGATCAGCGCCAGCCCATGCGCGGCCTGAGCTGGAACAGTGACCCGGCCGTCGGCCACATGATAGTCAACGCCCGCATCACTGAACTGCGCTTCGGTCGCAACGAGATCCTTCACCGCGACATGTGCCGCGACGAAACCACCGGCGGCTAAAGCGGCGCTGTTCACTGAGGCACCGTATTCCGCCTTACAGGCCGCTGGCGTGACGCAATCAAAAACACCAGCGGCGGTCACAATCCGAACGCCGCCATCGCCCACGCTGTCGGCCTCGGCACCTGTGAAACTCTCAAGAAACGCCCGCGATGCCTCAGGGTCGTCGGCCACGAGCACCACGCGACTGACGCCCACAGCGCCATTCGGATGGACTTGCCGGTCGGCAAACCAGAAGTTCTCCGGGACGTGCTGCTGGCAAACGAAGAACCCAGATTTCGGGAGTGATGGCGTCGACGCGAACGCGAGCGAAAAGGCAACCCGCGACGGCTTGCCATCGGCACCCGCACCCGATCGCTCAAAGTGCAACATCTGATCGGCCGCAATGCCGTCTTTGGACCACACCTCCTGGTCGCGCGCCGCATCATCGGACGACAAAACCAGCAGTCCCAAACCTTCGCGCTCAACCAGGTAATCGGAAATGAAGTTGGCAAACGGGGCGATGGGCGTGCTGGCGTCCGGTTTCTCGAAGCCGGGCTCCGTCGACAAAAGCTCCAAAAAACAGCCATCGAACTGCACGATATGATTGAGCGTGCCCCAGTCGTGCCGGTTCTGGCCACCGACTTGAAACCCGAGCTTCCGATAGAGTGAGGCCAACGCCTCAAGCTCATGCGCGACGATGACGAGATGGTCGATCCGCTTTGCCATTGGTCCTCTCGCTCCCCCCATGACGGCCTGACAGCTCACTGGACGAGCACGGCCCTTGGTCCCGTGTCGTACGCTGAAATACCACCCCGGCATACTGCCGTTCGCTCAATCGCGAACAACCATTCATCTTTCAATAACCGATCCGCCGGTCGCGCCTTGGTTCAAATTCTTGGAGCTGCAGCAATCGATCTTTCACGCATTTCTGAAAGAGTCCGGGAGAAGACATCAATTCAGCCGAGCACGGCGCGGCGCCGAGAGTGGGGACCATGAGCAGTTCAGAGACAGTTGCAGATCCTCGCCAGATTTCACGCATACAATCTGTGTTGCGCGGGAGGTCCGATGCCCATGGCGCAAGCCCGACGCATGCCCTGCCGGTTGAACTGATCGAACGGCTCGGTGGCGAATCATCAGATTCGGAGCAGCGGTTTGCCAAACGCCGCCGCACCAAGATGCAGGCCCTGATCGTCAAGCCGAATGGTCGCCACGCCATGTCATGTGCCGTGCGCGATATCTCGTCGACGGGCGTGCTCATTCATATGCCGGTGGACGCCAACAGCGTGTCGCGCTCCGGCGAAGAAGTCCCACCACGGTTCACTTTGCAGATCCCACTGGAGCGCATTGAGGTGGAATGCGAGCTGGCCTGGCGCCAAGCCAACCGACTTGGCGCCCGATTTATTAGCCCGACGCGCATTCTCGAGGCGCCGGAACGTCGCCCGATCACGCGCCGTCCTCAGCCGAAGTCAGCCGCAAGTTCGCTCGTTGGCAAACTGTTCAATCGCTAGCAGCTCAACCGCTAAACCAGTCGGCTCTGCTCAACAGCTGCAGCGATGAAGCTTGAGAAGAGCGGGTGCGGTGCGAACGGCCGCGATTTCAATTCCGGATGGAACTGCACGCCGATGAACCACGGGTGGTCGGCGTATTCGATTGTCTCCGGCAGAAGGCCATCCGGCGACGTGCCCGAAATTCTGAGGCCAGCCGCCTCAAGCTTGTCCCGATAGGCCATATTGACCTCGTATCGGTGGCGGTGCCGATCGCTGATATTTGCGGTGCCGTAGATGCCGGCGATCCGACTGTCACTCGCAAGGATCGCATCGTACGCCCCGAGTCGCATCGTCCCACCGAGGTCTGCCTCTGACGTCCGTTCCTCACGCGTGTTTCCGCGCGTCCACTCGGTCATCAGGCCGACGACGGCCTCTTCGCAGGGCCCAAACTCCGTCGAATTGGCATTGGCAATCCCGGCCAAGTTACGGGCCGCTTCGATGCAGGCCATCTGCATGCCGAAGCAGATGCCGAAGTACGGAACCCGCCGCTCGCGTGCGAATTTCGCGGCCAGAATTTTGCCTTCGGCTCCGCGCTCGCCGAAGCCGCCGGGCACCAAGATGCCGTGGACGTGTTCCAGGTGCGGTGCCGGGTCCTCGGTTTCAAAGACCTCACTCTCAATCCACTCAAGCCGGACGCCGACCCTGTTTGCGATACCGCCATGGACGAGCGCTTCGCTGAGAGATTTGTACGCGTCTTTCAGGCCAGTGTATTTGCCGACGATCGCAATCGTCACCTCGCCTTCGGGGCTCTGAACAACATCGGAAATCCGCTCCCAGCGCTCCAGGTTTGGGGCCGGTGCTCCATTGAACTGAAACGCCTCGAGAACCTCATCGTCGAGACCTTCACGGTGGTACGAAAGCGGCACCTCATAGATCGACGCGACATCCAAAGCCTGGATAACCGCGCTGTCGCGCACGTTGCAAAAGAGCGCGATCTTCCGGCGCTCAGATAATGGGATTTCGCGGTCGCACCGGCAGAGCAGGATATCCGGCTGAATGCCAATCGAGCGCAGCTCCTTTACCGAGTGCTGCGTCGGCTTGGTCTTGAGCTCGCCCGCCGATGGGATGTACGGCACGAGTGTCAGATGGATGTAGATGCTCGAGCCGCGCGGAAGCTCGTTGCCAAGCTGGCGGATCGCCTCGAAGAACGGCAGCGCCTCGATGTCGCCGACGGTGCCGCCGATCTCGACAAGCACGAAATCAACGCCCTCGTTGCCATCGAGAACAAAAGCTTTGATCGCATCCGTGACGTGCGGAATGACCTGCACCGTCCCGCCCCGATAGTCCCCACGCCGCTCTTTCGAGAGGATGGTCTGGTAAATCCGACCGGTCGTGATGTTGTCCTGGCGCGATGCCGGAACGCCTGTGAACCGCTCGTAGTGGCCGAGGTCGAGGTCCGTTTCGGCCCCGTCATCGGTCACGAACACCTCGCCGTGCTGATACGGGCTCATCGTGCCCGGATCGACGTTGAGGTAGGGGTCGAGCTTGCGAAGCCGAACGGAGTACCCGCGCGCTTGAAGGAGCGCGCCGAGTGCTGCGGAAGCGAGACCTTTGCCAAGGGAAGAGACCACGCCGCCGGTGATGAAGATATACCGCTGCATGGGGTCCCAGGATAACGAGGTCAGCGTGCGATTCGAAGCGGTAATTGCGCATCATCAACGAAAGCGCGCGCGTCCTCAAAAGAGACGCGCGCGGCTGACGGGACGTTTTTGATGGTTGCGGCGTTATTGGCTTCCGCCAGCCGGTGCGCTTGGCAGCGGCGCGAGACGACCGCGCTTCAGGTCATCAAGTAGGCTTGGTTGCGAACCGTCGCCCGAGCCGGTCTGCCCGCTGCCCTGCTGTTGCGTTGCGGGGCTCGCACCGCTTTCAAGGATTGAACGGTTTCCAGAACCCTGTTGCGCTAACAATGACAGCGAAATGCTCGTGACGAAAAATGCGAGCGCCAGAACGGCTGTGGTCCGCGTCAGAAGATTGGCCGTGCCACGTCCGGTCAGGAACCCGCCGCCGCCGCCACCGCCACCACCAATACCAAGGACACCGCCTTCGGAGCGCTGCATCAGCACGACCGTGACCAACGCCACAGCGATCAGAAGGTGAATGACAAGAAGGATATCCTGCATGCGGGTCCGTCTCCAGGTGTGCGCGTGTCCGGGTCAACCAGTCGGGCAAGCCTCTGGCACCATCCCCTCTGGCACCTTCCAAGGTGTGCGTTCAGAGGAACAGAGCCGTCGATCTTCGCTGCCCGTAAATGAGAATGCCACGTGGCTTACACGAGCGCATCGAAGAAAACCAGCACCACGACTGGAGCGCGCCCGATGGAAATAGGTTTGGCCACGTCCGCGC